>NZ_JAVXKG010000001.1:0-202288 GCF_036647415.1 Algoriella sp. | reverse complement strand
AAAAAGAAAACATGTCTATAATGTTTTCAAGGGAGAGATGAATAAGATTCTTCGACAGGCTCAGAATGACAGAAAAGAAAATTCTTCTTTATATTAATTGAAATACTAAAAAGAATACACCCCCTATGATCCCCTCATGTAATGTGATGATGAAATGAATTCAGCAGGATGTGTTTTATATATTATAATAGACAATAAATATTCTTCGACGGGCTCTGAATGACAGAAAGGATGTTGTTCTTTATATAATAATATAAAACACGAAAAGAAAACACCCCTACAATCACCTCAAGGGGACAATTCGTGATGTGATGCTGAAACAAGTTCAGCAGGACATAATATTTGTATGTAATAAGAAAACAAAAGATTCTTCGACGAGCTCAGAATGACAAAAAGGATATTGGTTTTACCGCAAGTAATGTTTAGGCAGGGATGATTTGCGGTTTAAAATAAAGCAGAAGCGGGTACTTTATATTTAATGATTAAAAAGAATATAGATAAATAGAGATATTTTTTTTTGATTATATAATTTTATTAAATTAGCGTTCTTTTTTAAAAATTAATAATTTCATTATTTAATCATCTTCTTACAACCTAATATTCTTAAAGTATTAGTTTAATACCTACTGCCAACAATCAAACTTATTGAAGCCACTACGATATTCAATATAAAAATGAAGAGAAAAAAAGTTACTAAAAAAGCTATAAAGCTTTGTAAAGTTTTATTAACTAGTTTAATATTAGTTATATTAAATTCAACAATTGTTAAAGCAGAAGGTTCTAGAGATTTATATCCAGCAAATGCCATAGGAAATAGAGCTTTTCTAATGAGTATGGTATGTTCTAGCTGTGCATACAACCCCTTTCCTACTATTGGTAGACAGTATGTATATGCAAAAGAAGGAGAAACTATATATACAGGCTCAAGTGTTGCAAATACAGCTAACAGAATTAAGATATATTCGCCTAGCGGAAAATTATATTCATCAACTTCTACAACAGGACTTATTGATGACAGAGCAAAAGAACTAGCTGGACCTAATATAACAGGATTAACAACTAATGGTTACACTCCTTTCTCTATTCTAGTTTCTACAGGAGAAACAGGTATATGGGTTGTTGAATTTTATTCTAAAGGAACATCTAGTGCCCAGCCTTCTGAGATGTCTATATCAGCAACAGCTGAATGGAAAACCGTTCAAAATAATAATTTACCAGCTGCTTCTGCATTTATTGCTGCATGGGATGTAACAGTTGCAAATGGCACAACTGTTAAAAATGGACGTGTATATATGAATGTTTTTAATGCTTCTATTAACACTTCTCCTAATAATAATGCAACGAATGGATTTTTTGGTAAATTCTATGCTTTGACTAAAGATGGTTTTGTATACAAGATTGATAATAACGGACAAAATGGGTACTCTTTCAATAATTTTGTCAACAACAAAGGAACAACTTATATCCAAAATGAAAAAGATAAAAAGGATAACAAAGGATTAAGTACTGGAAATAATTATTCGACATCTTTATGGGATCCAAGAAAATTAGATGGATATGATAAAACAAATAACACCAATAATAATGGAGATAATATCTTAAATATTACTCATAAAATGTTTTATCAAACCCCTTCAACAGAACTCCCAGAAAGAGCAAATATATTTTGGTCGACAGCTGATCTTACAACATGGTCGACAACTGGTAGTAGCATTGAAGCTTGGCTAAAACCAATCCGAAGAGCACCAGATTTAAAATCTATACACTTTAAAGGAGCTGAAGGTTCATTAAATACAGCTGGATTAAAAGGAGGATATTTTGTATTCAATTCTCATGTTATTGGAGAATACACCATCACAATTCCTATTGCAAGTTCTACAATTACACTTAAAGGTCAATTAGAATTAGGCGAAAATAAAGTCTTATGGGACGGAAAAGATGCGAATGGCAATTATATCTTAGAAAATGGTGTTTCATTAACTGGTGTTAATATAAGCATTTCTGGTGCAGAAGTACATTTTCCTTTCTTAGATGTTGAAAGTAATTACAATGGTTTATACATAGAGTTATTGGATGAAAATATGAAACTATACTCTCCCACCAGAGACATAACATATTGGAATCTAGCAACAAAACCTAATAATGTTACCCAAAAAAAATTTAACTGGACTAAACAGTACAAGTTCAGCTATGGCCAATAGATTATATTGGCAAGACGGCACTTCAAGTTCTACTGGATTCGGAAATGACAAGGCTATTAATATTTGGGCTAACGTACAAGACAGTCATATAATTCAAAATGGACCACTAATTATTTATAGATCATCAGACTTACAAGTTACTTCAATAAACAAAACAAAAGGTCCCACTAAATTATATTCGGGTGCATTGTCAGAATATACAATTGACATAATAAACTCCGGAAACTTAGAAAATCAAAATGACTTTGCAGCTACGTTTATGTTATTTCTACCAACGGGAACAGAAATTAAACTGAATGATATAAAGTTTACTTCTACTAACGGATCTACATTAGTGCAAAACTCTGCAGAAATCATAAAAAATATACCAGATTCTGATAAAGGCGTTACCGCATATAAAGTCAAAATAAATATGCCTATTAACGGCGATGGAAAATTTGTAATACCAATTAAAATAGGACAAAATTATACCAACAATAGAATCAATGCTTGGGCTACAATTTTGAGAGCCAAAGACACTCGCGATCCGAATGCAACAAATCCGGATTTATCTATCATCCCAGCGGATCCATTTTTAGAAGCTAATGGATTATTCAAAAATATTGCTAGCTTAAATCTGAACAACGATTTTACAACAAACACACATTTTTCCTATCTAATAGATACAAAACTACCTACTACAAGCCCTAATTATACCAATAATATTAAAGTAATGAATACAGACGTATTAAATAATGTATGTACTCAATCAGGAACTTTCACAGAAAATGGAGTACCTACAATTGTTGGTATAAATACACAATCTTCTAAGATAAATGGTTGGCCAGAACATATTCCGAATGGATTTATAACAATGGAAACTACAAATAAAGGATTTTCGATAACAAGAGTTCCGAATACGTCAGCTATTGTAGCCCCTTTAACAGGAATGATTATTTACGACACTACTGATAAGTGTATAAAATTATACAGAAACAACACATGGAATTGTATTACAAGAACATGTAACAATTAATAAATTATGAAAAATATATGCACAATTGTTGTTGGTTTATTCTCAACAATATTATTTGGACAACTTACTTTAGGTAAAGCATCAATCACATCGGAAAGCATAATTTTTGATTTTGAAGACACTGCTGATAATATAAAAGGAATTATTCTTCCTTCTGTGGATAACCTTCCTTCTTCTACAAACATTGAAAATAATGGAATGTTTCTTTTTGATGAAACGGAGCAGATTGTAAAAGTTTTAGAAAACGGAATCTGGAAAAATTTGTCAGACAAAGGAAGTAGTAAAAACTTATATACAACAGATCGAGTTAAAAATACATCTCCCGAAGTAGGAGAAGGAATCATTATTGGAGATACTTCAACAAAAGCTAATGCTATTTTAGCTTTAGAATCGTTAAATAAAGCGATGAGATTACCACAAATTGCTAATCCTCATCTTAATGTAAAAAGTCCTTACCCAGGAATGATGTGTTTTGATACTGTAAGTAACACATTAGCTGTTTTTGATGGCGAAAACTGGAATTATTGGAAATAAAAAAATGGTCGAGAAAAATCTCGACCATTTTTTATTATTAAACGAATGGTTTTAGAACTCTATTTAATTCTTCGAGTTCGACAAGAAAGCCATCGTGTCCAAAAATAGAATCAATTTCGACGTATTTTGCATTTGGAATATGAGCGGCAATAAACTTTTGTTCCGTTGTTGGAAATAAAATATCCGAAGAAACGCCAATTACAATTGTGTTCGATTTGATTTGGCTTAAAGAATCTACTAAAGATTTTCTGCTTCGAGCGATATTTTGAGAATCCATCGCTTTGGAAAGTATCCAATATGAATAGGCATTGAAACGATTGGCTAATTTCTGGCCTTGGTATTTTTGATACGATGACGCCTTAAAATAATCGTAAACTTGATTATCATCTTTCTGCGATTCCTCATAAATCTCGTACGTACGATAGGAAAGCATCGCAATGGTACGTGCAGCAATCAATCCATTTGTTCCGCCATCAGGCTTATTTTCATAAAATGTAGCATCAGCTTCAATCGCCAAACGTTGCGATTCATTAAAAGCAATTCCCCACGGAGAATGCACGGCATTTGTAGCTAAAAGAGCTAAATTATCAACTTTTATTTTATTCAAAAGCGTAAACTCTAATGCTTGTTGTCCGCCAAGCGAACCTCCGATAAGAAGATGAATCGATTCAATTCCTAAATGATCTGCCAAAAGTTGATGTGCATTCGCATAATCTTTGATTGTCACAACAGGAAAATCATTATAATAAGGTTGATTTGTAATTGGATTAATTGACAATGGATTTGTAGAACCATAATTTGAACCAATCACATTTGCACAAATTATAAAATGATCTTTTGGATTGAATAAATCATTTTCACCAAAAAGTCCAGCCCACCAATCAAAAACATCTGAGTTTGCCGTGAGAGCATGGCAAACCCAGATGACATTATTTTTTTCGGGATTTAATGTTCCCGCAGTATGATAAGCAATGGTTAAATTTTCGAGTTGTTGACCATTTTCTAATTGAAAAGGCTCTGTATAGTTGTATTGATGAAAATTCACTGAATTATTTTGAAGCTAAAATACTTTGTTTATTTGATTTTATCAAAAGCTTGTTGAAGATCATTTTTAATATCATCAATATATTCAATTCCCACAGAAAGACGCAAAACTCCAGGAAAAACTCCAGCAGATTTTTGTTCTTCATCGCTCAATTGTTGATGCGTTGTAGCTGCAGGATGAATAATTAAAGATTTTGCATCGCCAACATTTGCCAAATGACTAATTAATTCTAAACTATCAATAAATTGATTTGCTATATCAGCATCGCCTTTTATTTGAAAAGATAAAACGGCTCCGAAACCATTTTTCAAATATTTTTTTGCTAAATGATGACTTGAAGAAGTAATTAATCCAGGATAATTCACTTTTTCTACTTGTGGATGAAGTTCTAACCAACGTGCAATTTCTAACGTATTATCTAAATGTTTCTGAACTCGTAATGATAACGTTTCTAAACCTTGTAATAAAAGAAAAGAATTGAACGGTGAAATTGCAGGTCCAAAATCACGTAAACCTTCAACTCGTGCACGAATAATAAACTGAATATTACCAAAAGGTCCGCCAACGCCAAAAACTTTAGAGAAAACTAAACCATGATAACCTTCTGATGGCTCCGAAAATTGAGGAAACTTTCCGTTGCACCAATCATAATTTCCGCCATCTACGATAACTCCACCAATTGATGTTCCGTGCCCGCCGATCCATTTTGTAGCAGATTCTACCACGACATTTGCACCATGTTCTAAAGGTTTAAAAATATATCCACCCGCACCAAATGTATTGTCTACAATGAATGGAAGATTATATTTTTGTGCAATTGCGGCAATTGCTTCAAAATCTGGAACATTAAAACTCGGATTTCCGATTGTTTCTGCATAAACTGCTTTTGTATTATCATCAATTAAAGCTTCTATTTTGTTTGGTTCTGCATTTTCTGCAAAACGAACTTCAACTCCTAAACGTTTAAAACCGACTTTGAACTGATTATATGTTCCGCCATATAGGTTAGAAGCAGAAACAAAATTATCTCCAGATTCTAAAATATTATTTAATGCTATAAATTGTGCAGCTTGCCCAGATGAAACTGCCAAAGCAGCAATTCTTTTCTCGAAAACATCTGTTGTTGGATTTTGAATTCTGGTATAAATATTTCCAAATTCTTTTAAAGCAAATAAATTTGCACCATGTTCTGCATCATTGAAAACATAAGAAGATGTTTGGTAAATTGGCACAGCGCGAGAACCTGTTGTTGGATCTACTACCTGACCTGCGTGTACTTGTAATGTATCGAAATGTAATTGTTTTTCTGTTGACATAATAAAATTGTTTGATTATTGCTAAAATTGTAAAAAGGTTGGTTGGGTTAATTTATTTGATATTTTTAGCAACAACACATTCGGATTTTACTATTGATACAATTAGAGATGCTTTGCAGCAGGACGCCGTGTCCAAAAGAATGTTTTTTTGAATTGTATTTCATCTGAAAAATTTGAATCATTTCCAGCTACGCTTTGTAGCTTTATTAGATAGATTAAAATTAGAATATTTTTCTAAATAATAAAACTTACAAGCTATTATTAGAAAATAAATCTATTTATATTGTTTATATAGAATAAAATTACTATTTTATTAATTATTAATATTTAATAATCTATTAAATATTAATTTTTAGAATATTATTTGAAGTAAATTTGATGAAATAGAGTAGAGGGAATAAAAAAAGGAGATCAAATTGATCTCCTTTTGTCTATTTTATGAAAAAAGTAATTAGTTTGCTAAAACGATTACTTTATTATTGTTCATTTCGATTGTTCCACCTTTTATGTCTAACAAAAATGTAGATTCGTTAGATGGAGATTGATAAACTTTACCTGATAGATTATCAAAATCTTCGAAAGTTTTTGTGTGAACTTTTATTTTAATTGTTCCTTCTCCTAAAGTTGCAACGATAGGTGCGTGGTTATTTAACAATTGAAATTCTCCATCTTTTCCAGGTAATGTAACTGCATCAGCTTCGCAATCTAAAACGACGTGCTCTGGAGTAATAATTTGTAAATGCATAATCCTATTGTTTTAAAAAAAAGAGTACTTAGTAACTTTTAGAGTAAAAGAAACGTAAGCACTCTTTCATATTATTTTATATAAAAATATTATTTTACTTCTGCTAACATTTTTTCACCTGCTTCAATCGCTTCTTCGATTGTACCACGTAAATTGAATGCTGCTTCTGGATATTGATCAACTTCACCATCTAAGATCATGTTAAATCCTTTGATTGTGTCTTTGATATCAACTAATACTCCTACAATTCCTGTAAATTGTTCTGCAACGTGGAATGGTTGAGATAAGAAACGTTGGATACGACGTGCGCGGTGTACAACTAATTTATCTTCTTCAGATAACTCTTCCATACCTAAAATTGCAATAATATCTTGTAAAGCATTGTAACGTTGCAAAATTTCTTTTACGCGTTGTGCTGTTTCGTAATGTTCTTTACCAATAATTGATGGTGTTAAGATACGAGAAGTAGAGTTTAATGGATCTACCGCTGGATAAATACCTAACGAAGCAATTTTACGATCTAATACTGTAGTTGCATCTAAGTGAGCAAATGTTGTAGCTGGCGCAGGGTCAGTTAAATCATCGGCTGGTACATATACTGCTTGTACAGATGTAATAGATCCGTTTTTAGTAGATGTAATACGCTCTTGCATAGCACCCATTTCTGTTGCTAATGTTGGTTGATAACCTACGGCAGAAGGCATACGTCCTAATAAGGCAGAAACCTCAGAACCTGCTTGTGTAAAACGGAAGATATTATCTACGAAAAATAATACATCTTTTCCTTGTCCTTGTCCATCACCATCACGGAAATATTCTGCTAATGTAAGACCTGTTAAGGCAACACGAGCACGTGCTCCAGGAGGTTCGTTCATTTGTCCAAAAACAAAAGTAGCTTTAGAATCTAACATCAATTGTTTGTCAATTTTAGATAAATCCCATCCACCTTCTTCCATAGAATGTACGAATTCTGGACCATATTGAATTAATCCCGCCTCGATCATCTCACGCATTAAATCGTTACCTTCACGAGTACGTTCTCCAACACCTGCGAATACAGATAAACCTCCGTGTCCTTTTGCGATGTTGTTCATTAACTCTTGGATCAATACTGTTTTACCAACTCCGGCACCACCAAATAAACCAATTTTACCTCCTTTTGCGTAAGGTGCAATTAAGTCGATTACTTTAATCCCTGTAAATAATATTTCAGATGCAGTAGATAAGTCCTCAAATTTTGGTGCTGGACGGTGAATAGGTAAACCGTTTTGTTTGTCTAAATTTTCTAAACCATCAATAGCATCACCAATTACATTGAATACACGTCCTTTGATAGCTTCACCGATTGGAACCATAATTGGTCCTGATCCTGCGAAAACTTCTTGTCCTCTTTGTAGACCATCAGAACTATCCATTGCGATACAACGTACAGTATCTTCACCGATATGTTGCTCAACTTCAAGAATTAATGTTTCTTTTCCAGGACGAGGAACTTCTAATGCATCATAAATATTTGGAAGGCCATTTGCGTTATCAAAAATAACATCAATTACAGGTCCAATAACCTGTGCAATTTTACCTTTCTTTTGATTTGCCATTATATGAAATGATTTAGTTTATTTTATTTGGGTGCAAAGGTAAGTTAAAATGATTGTATTATTAATATAGTTTTCAAGATTTTTATCATAATATTTTGATTAATAATCAGAATTTCAGTAAGAATCATTCAAAAAAAGAAAATTGTAGTTCTATTTGAAAGGCTTAAATTTGTACAAATTCATATTTAGTGAAAGTCTATCAATCCATCCAAGATATCAAACCAATCAAATGCCCTGTTGTAACTTTGGGTATGTTTGACGGTGCGCATATCGGACATCAAAGCATCTTAGAACAACTTAATACAATTGCACAAAATATTGATGGAGAAAGTGTTTTAATTACCTTCAACCCTCATCCTCGTATGGTTTTACAATCAAATTGTGATTTAAAATTCTTGACTACTTTACAAGAAAAAGAAGAAATTCTTCGTCGATTTGATTTAGAACATTTGATCATTCAAGAATTTACATTAGATTTTTCTCAGGTAACTTCTGTCGAGTTTGTGAAAAATTTATTGATTGATAAAATCAAAATTAACACACTAGTTATAGGTTATGATCATCATTTTGGTAAAAATAGGGAAGGTAATTTTGAGCAATTACAAATTTTATCAAAAGAATATGGTTTTAATCTAATTCAACTAGAAGCGATAGAAAAAAATGATGTTGCTGTAAGTTCTACCAAAATACGAAATGCACTAAATGAAGGTAATATAGAATATGCAAATAAGGCGCTAAACTATAATTATCCGCTGTCGGGCAAAGTTGTACATGGCGATAAAATTGGACGTACATTAGGTTTTCCGACTGCTAATTTAGAAGTTGATCCAAATAAATTAATTCCAAAAGATGGTGTTTATGCGGTGAATGTCTTTGTAGATGATAAAAAATATTTAGGATTGTTGAGTATCGGATTTCGAGAAACTGTAACCAATTCACGCGAACATAGAGTAGAAGTTAATATTTTGAATTTCAACCAAGATATTTATGGAGAAACAATAAAATTAGAGTTTTTAGGAAGATTGCGCGACGAAAAAAAGTTTAATTCTTTAGACGAATTAATTTCGGCAATGAACAATGATAAAGAAAATGCCATTACTCGTTTTGGATAAAATTAAATAAATAAAGGTTCGCAATGCGAACCTTTATTTATTTAATTATTAATGTGTAAAATAATAAAATGCTTTACCTAATAAATAGCCAACTTCGTAAATAAGTAAAATTATTAGACAAATACTTAATATAACTTCTTCTGGTTTTAGACTACTTAATTCTAAATTAATTTTTTTCATCATAGATAGTACTATTTAGTGTTGTGGTTAATTTAATATTTCTTACTTTTTTATCACTTTTTCAGTAAAAGTAATTCCTTTATTGTCGGTTACTTTTATCAGATAAATACCCGATTTTAATTGCGTTGTAGAAATTGATTTTTGATTTATAGAACGTATTAATTTCTGTCCAACCAAATTATAAATCTCTATCATTTTTATTTCATTATTAGACTGAATATGCAATTCATCTTTAAATGGATTTGGATAAATTTTTAACTGATTTGAAGTAGAAACTTCGCTTACAGCCAATAATTCTTGATTAGCCTTTTCATAATTCGGAATTCCATATCCCAATTGATAAGTAGGATTCCCAAATAAATGCGCTGACTTTTGCACATTATCTTTCAAATTTTCTAAAGAAACTTTCGGAAATTTTTGAAGCATAACAGCCATTGCACCTGCTGTAACTGGTGATGCAAACGAAGTACCGTTAGAATATGTTAAACTACCAGATGGTAAATACACCACAATATTTTGTCCCAATGCCGAAACATTTGGTTTTAAAACTCCTGCTGCATTTGGTCCAAAAGATGTAAAATCTGCTGGATTTCTAGAAGAATCATTTGCTCCAATTGTAAAAACATTTTTTGCATCTGCAGGGGCAGAAATCATTTTCCAAGGATCATTTCCTTCATTTCCTGCTGCATTAACCAATAAAATTCCACGTGAAGCACCAACTTCAGCTCCTTGCGAAATCAAAGTCGTTTTTCCATCCATGTCTGCATACTTGTAATCGTATCTCGGATCATCAAATTCTGTATACCCCAACGATGTATTGATAATATCTACACCAACACTATCTGCTCGCTCTGCGGCTTGTATCCAATAAATTAATTCTTTAGGCGTTTCCGAATTATTGTCTTCCGATCTATAAAGGGAATACGTCGCTTTTGGCGCACTTCCTACATAATTATCATCAACTTCGGCAGCCATTGTAGACAACACCATTGACCATGACTATCTGCTCCGTCAACGTTTTGCTTTTTTTCTACAAAATCATACGTATCAAAAATTCTATTTTCTGATCGAAGTTTTGCAAATGCTGAGATTGTATTTACACCCGGAAAACCCGCATCTATAACACCTACAAAAACACCTTTTCCTATAAAACCTGCTTGATGTAGTGCTTTTAAATTGATTTGATTAATAAACTCTTCTGCATAACCGTAATTATAATCTGCTTTTTTAAAGTTTAAATCAGTCCATTTTGGTTCTTTTTTCTGAAAAGTAGCTCCTGAAGAATTTCTCACCATTGTTTTAACTGATTCGACAAAAGATAAATTGGTTAAAGTTGTTACGATTGATGGATTTGTAATTTCAACCATTATTGTATTTAACCATTTTGTTTGACCAACATAAACTAAATTAAGTTTTTTAATTTCTTGTATACGAGTAGTTGATATAGGAATATCTTTTTCGTCTAACTGAATGTTATATTTTGTACGTCTATCTAATGCTCTTTGAGAAAGCATTTGTAAAGGATTCGCAAAATAATTTGCCGTATTTTCTTTAGGTTTCAGTTTAACTAAATACAGATCTTGTGCATAAGAAAAAAGGACACCAAAAAATAAGATATAAAAAGTAAATATTTTTTTCATATTGTGTTAATTCATTTTAAATGATGAATTTAACACTTTTTTTATTTACTATTTTGATAATAGCTAAAAATTTCTTTCTTATTTTTTTCTAATAATCCCAAAAGTGTTGCATCCATTTTAGGTTCATTCGTCGTTAAGAAAATATTTCCATTCACTTTTTCAAAATTGATAATAATCGAATTATTTTGAAAAGAAATTTTACTTGTCGTCTTTTTTAACAACTTAAAATTTGTGCGTAAAATATCTGTTTTTATCGTGAATTTTAATGGTTTATAATTAATTGTTGCTTCTTTTATATCCGACTTTTTTGCTTCGACTTCAAAAACCGGAGCAGATGCAGCCATAGGCGCATGCGAAGTTGATGGCAAAGATCTATTAGATGCTACAACAGCCATTTTCATGTTATTTGAAGTATCATTATTATCTTTTTCTATTTTAACTCCTAAAGCAGAATTTTTTAATTTTGTAGAAATTGAATCCGTTTTACCAATATTTGCTTTGTCTAAAACAACATATTGATCCTGCTCTACAATAGAATCTAATATTTTTGAACGATTCATAATTCCTGATGCTGTTACTGACAACCCTTCAGATGAGCTCATATTGTTTATTTCATTTTCTGGTTGTCTAGAAAGGTTTTCAGCTGATTTCGTTTTAACAATTACATTATTACTAGCCACTTGTGGTGCTTGTTCTATTTCTTCTATTTTTGGTAAATCTGCTTGAATAGAATCAAGTTGAATAGCTTTATCAATTTTTATTGCATTTGTTTTTACAAGCTCTACAGCGCTTTCTTTATTATTAACAGTATTCAAGTTTTCTATAAAAAGAACAAAATATGGAATAGCAATCAACGCAAAAACAGCAGCCGAAAACCAAACACTCGTAACAAATTCTCGTATTGGCTTTTGCTTTTTCTTATCGTCTTTTAGACCAGTTTCTATACGTTTCCAAACCAAATCTCTCGGTTTTTCACCTACAGTTTCGTTACTTCTTTCACGAAATAAATCTTCTATTGGATCATTTATATTCACGATAAATTTGATTTTAGATTATCATTTTTACTCAACATTTCTTTCAATTTCGTCTTCGCTAAATTTAATTGCGATTTAGATGTACCTTCTGTTATGCCTAAATTTTCGGCAATTTCTTTATGTTTATACCCTTCAATGACAAAAAGTGTAAATACTAATCGGCAACCATCAGGCAAATAATTAAGAAGTTTCATCACATCATCTTCTTCAATTTGCTGTGAAGCTTCTTGATTAGATGAAATTGTCGTAGAATAATCATCTACATTAAGGTGAAAAATTTTATTTTTTCTCAATTCCATCAAACATTCATTAATCATAATCCTTCGCATCCAACCTTCAAAACTTCCTTCGAACGAATAATTAATTAAATTCTGAAAAATCTTCAAAAACCCTTTAACCAATGCATCTTCAGCTTGTTGTACATCTGTAAAATATCGTTTACAAACCGCAAAAAAACGCGCATCATATTTTTCGTAAAGCAATCGTTGTGCTTTCGAATCATTTTTGATACAAGCTTTTATCAGTTCTTTTTCGTCCAATTACTTTTCTTTCTTATACTTTAGATGCGAAAATTACGCTTATGGTTGCTTTGTTTGCCTAAAATTTTTGTTAAATTTCTAAATATGTATTCATTAAATATAAAAAAAGCCGCTATTAAAGCGACTTTTTTGAATTATTATATTGAAAAATATTATCCTACTAATTTATTTTTAACTAAATATTCTGCAATTTGAATTGCATTAGTTGCTGCACCTTTGCGTAAGTTATCTGCAACAATCCAACAATTTAGTGTATTTGGTTGAGACATATCGCGGCGAATACGCCCTACAAAAACATCATCTTTTCCTTCTGAATAAAAAGCCATTGGATATGTGTTTGTATCTGGATTATCTTGTAAAGTAACACCGTCTTGTTTTGCCAAAAGTTGACGAATTTCTGTTAAATCAAAATCATTTTCGAATTCGATATTCACAGATTCCGAATGTCCTCCTTGTACAGGAACACGGACTGCTGTTGCTGTAATATTCATCTCATCAACACGCATAATTTTCTTTGGTTCGCGTGTTAACTTTAATTCTTCTTTTGTATAACCTGTTTCTTCGTCAAAAACATCACAATGTGGAATTGCATTTTTGAAGATTTGATATGGATAAACTTTTGCAACATCTCTGCCTTCTATCTCTCCGTTTAGTTGTTCTACAGCATCTTTACCAGTTCCTGTAACCGATTGATATGTTGAAACTACCACACGTTTTATTCCATATTTTTTGTGCAACGGATTTAAAACCATTACCAATTGAATTGTAGAACAATTTGGATTTGCAATAATTTTGTCTTCTGTTGTTAAGATGTCTGCATTAATTTCTGGAACAATTAATGGACGATCTGCATCCATTCTCCAAGCAGATGAGTTATCGATAACAGTTGTTCCTACTTCCGAAAACTTTGGCGCCCACTGTTTGGAAGTTTCTCCACCTGCTGAAAACAAAGCGATATCTGGTCGCTTTTCTATTGCATCTTGCATTGATACGATTGTATACTTTTCTCCTTTATATTCAATAGTTTTACCTATTGATCTTTCTGATGCTACTGGTATAATTTCAGTGATTGGAAAGTTTCTCTCTTCCAAAATTTGGAGTATAACTCTGCCGACCATTCCGGTAGCGCCTACGACTGCTATTCTCATTTGATTAAAAAATATTGTTTAAAATTTGAACTGCTAATTTAGTTAATTATTCAATACATTTTTCCTTCATTCACCCGTTTAAATGTTTTAGAGATATGATTTTTATAATGTTATGATATTAATTCGGCTAAATAATATATCTATCGAATTATAGTTTCTAAAACAAATGTTTTGAAGAATAAAGTTGTTATTTAATTTAAATTTTAGAAATAAAAAAAGTGGAACAAATTGTTCCACTTTTCTATAATTGTATAAAAATATTTTTCGAAAATTATTTTTTGATGAATTTTTGGATACGTGTAACTCCTTTATCATCTTTAACTCTTAAGAAATAAACACCAGCTGATAATCTTGATGTATCAACTTTACCTTCTTTAGAGAATTTTACTGGAATAACTTTTCCTGTAACATCTGCTACTTCTACATTAGTAACTTTAGCATCTTTTAATTGTACATTAACTTCTGTTGTTGCAGGGTTAGGGTATACAGCTAATTTAGATGATCCTAATTCTACAGTTCCCATAGTTTCTGAAGTTCCTGTTAAATTATTAACGACATAAATATAAGCAGCTCCACCACTTACATTAGTTCTAATATCAGCATAAGCATCTTCTTTAACATAACATCCTCCTGAAGGATTTCCAAAATAAGTTGGTCTAGTTTCTGTTAAACCAGCTTGATTTGTTAACCAAGGTAAAAAAGATTCTTTCCAAGCATTTGGTTGCCCTGACATTACAAATGTAGAAGATATTCCTATTTTTTGTCCTTCTGGAACTGGAAAAGCATCAGAAAATTCAACATTTACCCATCCTTTTGTATCTTTAGCTAAAGTAATACTTCCATAATTATCAGTTTCTGTAACTGAAGTATATGGAATTGTACTTCCATATGTCGTACCGTTATAATTAACAATTGTTGTTTCAATAACTGTATTATCATATGCATTTCCATAAATTCCTACAGAAACAGGTGTAAACTCACCTGTAATTCCATAATCATTTTTTAAATCATAAAACCTTGTTAGAGTAACTGTAGCTTGAATGTTTTCACAAGATACTGAAGCTGAAGCTGCTGTAATAGTTTGAGTTGATAATTGCGAAAATGTTTTATCAGCTTTATTATGCTGTTCTTGTACTGAAGTTAACGGTTCATGTAGATTACTATCAAGTTTTGCTTGCATATTCTGAGCAAATCCTGATGTAGAAAGAGCCGCAACTGTTAAAAGTGTAAAAATTTTCTTCATAATTTAATTTTTGTGTTAATTATTTAATGTTATTTCAATAAATATACTATTTTTTTTATAAATAACAATACTTTAAACGCAAAAAAAATAAAAAACCCATAATAGCAATTATTATGGGTTAAATAAATTATAAATATAAAATTATTTTCTAAACTAGCTCGTTATAAGCTGCTTTCAAATTTTCTGCGATAGCTTGTGCTGAGTGACCTTCGATGTGGTGACGCTCTAACATATGTACTAATTCACCATCTTTAAAAATTGCTACTGCTGGAGAACTTGGAGGAAATGGAGCAAAGAATTCGCGTGCTTTGTCTACTGCATCTTTGTCAAATCCTGCAAATACAGTTGTAAGATGTGCTGGTACTTTATCATTGTCCAAAGACATTACAACACCTGGTCTTGCAGCACCTGCAGCACAACCACAAACACTATTTACCATTACCAATGTTACACCATCTTGTTTTATTGCATTTTCTACTTGTTCTGGAGTAGTTAAATCTTCAAAACCATTAGAAGTTAACTGTGCCTTCATTGGCATTACTATTTCTGCTGGATACATATTGTTCTTTTTTTTGTTTTAAAAATTAAATTATTTTCAAAGTTACGTATAATCTAAAACTTTTAGAATACTTACTTTTGTAGTTACAAATTTAGTTAGAATTTAGCAATATGAAATTGACTTTTGGTAAGAATGAGAAACTTAAAAGCAGAAAAGCATTCGATGAATTGTTTTCTGGCGGAAAAACATTTGTTTCTCATCCAGTCAGATTCGTTTATAGAATTAAGCCAAAAGAGGATTATGATATTCGAGTAGGAGTGAGTGTTGGAAAGAAAAAATTTAAACACGCCGTTGATCGAAATTTATTGAAACGCCGATGTAAAGAGGCTTATCGATTAAATAAATTAATCGTAGAACCGTCGCCAAACTATTCTGTTGATTTGGTCATGATTTATACATCATCTAAACATCAACCATTTGAAAAGATAGAAGAGGCAATAAAAATTTTACTTCCGAAATTGAACGAAGCGATACAAACAAAAAAAGATTAACCTACAAAGGTTAATCTTTTTTAATTTATTTACTACTTACTTATATTAAGCAGTTTGTTTCTTTAAGTTTGCTTGTAAACGGAAAAAACTAAAATAAACGGATACTAAAATTAATCCGCAAATAGAAGCTCCGATTCCTAAAACGCTACGAAAGTTGTTTTCAGCTAAAAAACCAGCTTTATAATCCATCTCATATAGGTTGTAACCTAATCCTACCAACAAAACGATTGTCGCGATATAAATATATGTTTTCATTTGATAATGAATTTTTAAATTTTAATCTCACTCATAAACAATGCACCAATATTTGATGTAAATAATTTGATTGCAATTGACAATAAAACTACACCAAATACTTTTTTCAGTACTGATAAAACTGCTGGTCCTAACCATTTTTCTAGTTTGCCTGCAAATTTCAGCACCAAATATACGATTAACATATTTAATATAATCGCAATCACAATGTTAATATCTGCAAACTGCGATCGTAAAGAAAGTACAGTTGTCAATGATCCTGCTCCTGCAACTAGCGGAAACGCAATGGGAACAATGGATGCAGAGTTTGACTCGACTCCTTTTTGAATTTCAATTCCTAAAATCATTTCCAAAGCGATGACAAAAATCACAAATGCACCAGCTACGGCAAATGATTGGACATCGACACCTACAAGTTTCAAGATTTTTGTTCCGAAAAATAGAAAAGAAATCATTAAAATACCTGCGGCAATTGATGCTTTTTCGGATTGTATATGTCCTACTTTACTTCGTATTCCTACTATTATAGGAATACTGCCTAAAATGTCGATTACGGCAAAAAGAACAGCGAACGTTGTTCCGATTTGGTTGATAGAGAACTTTTCGAAAAAAGTAGTAATACTATTCATGTCGTTTTTTAGTGATAATTAATTGGTTGATGCAAAATTAATTGTTTTTGTTGTAACTAATCAAATCTTTTTCACAAAACGTTTAATAATCAATTAATTTATAATCTATTGTTCTAGCCAATTCTTGAAATCAGAAACTTTTTCTCGACTTACAATCATATCTATGTCTTTGTAAGTATTTAAAATTATTTTTAATCTTGAATTAGAATATATTGTAATTTCTTTGATAGAATCTAACTGAATAATTTGACTTCTATTTATTCGGAAAAATTTATTCGGATCCATTTGTTCTTCTATTTTATCTAATGAAAAATCGATCAAATAATTTCTATTTTCTTTTGTGTGAATGTAAGATGCTTTGTTTTCGCTAAAAAAACATTCGATATTCTCGGTTTCAATAATTTTGATTGACGTTCCGATTTTAACCGAAAAACGTTCTTTAAATTTTTCTTGTTGATTGCTCGAAAATAATTTCTTTATTTCGGACAAATCAAAATTTGATTTGGTTTGATGTTGTTTCTCAAATTTCTCCAAAGCAAACTTCAATTCTTCTTCATCAACAGGTTTCAACAAATAATCTACTGAATTTAATTTGAAAGCTTTCAAGACATATTCGTCATAAGCCGTTGTAAAAATAATAGCGGACGAAACATCAACTTGATTAAAAATCTCAAACGATAAACCATCTGATAATTGAATATCCAAAAAAATTAAATCAGGATTAGGATTCGTTTTCAAGTAATTTACACTTTCTTCTATGGTGTGTAACATTTCCGAAATCTGATAATCCAATTTCTCTACACGACGCTTTAACAAGCGTGCGGCTGGTTTTTCGTCTTCAATAATTATAATTTTCATGGTCTAAAAATTTATTGCCATTTCTTATTTTGCTCTTTTTCGTAAATTTCTTTTGCTTTACGCTCTTCCCAATCCGATCCAAATCCGTAAACTTTCATCGCTTTCATTGCAATTGCTAATCCCCAACCTAACATTGGCCAATAAAACCACCAATGTCCGTAGCTTGTAAAATAGTTAAGTACTACGAAAAATATATTCATTACAATGTAAGTTCCGAGGTGTGAATAAAACTTTTTCAACTCTTTTGCGCGTTCTATTGCACGTTGATAAGTTTGTTGTTCATCGATATTATTTTCTATTTTCATAGTTGTTGTTTTTTGTGTTAAGATTGGAAGTTGAACTCGAAAAAGTTGGTCTTTTTCTATTTCAACCTTTCTATTTGAGATAAGTTGATAACGATTAATAATATTGTTTAAACCGACTCCTGTCGAATCTTTTATCGAATCTTTTGGTTGTAAAGTATTTTCGACAATCAAATTATTATCTTGTTTATACATCTTAATTTTCAGCGGTTTTTGTTCCGAAACAATATTATGTTTGATGGTATTTTCTAACAAAATTTGAAGCGAAAGCGGAACAATGAATTCAGTTTCAGAAAAATTGGTTTGTTCAGTCTCAAAATCAATACTATTTTCGAAACGAAGTTTTAGCAAATTAATATACGTTTTGGCAAAATTTATTTCTTCTTGTATTGGCACAACTTCTTTGTCTTTTTGCTCTAAAACATAACGATAAATCTTAGAAAGTGAGGTTGTAAAATCTATCGCATTATCGGGATTTTCTTCTATCAAACCAGTTAAAACATTCAGACTATTAAACAAAAAATGTGGATCTAATTGATTTTTTAACGATTCAAATTTTGCTGTAGCCGTTTCTGCTTTTGTCGATTCTATAATAATTTTTTTCTCTAATCTGTAGCGTCTTTTTTCAATAAAATAAAAGAAAAATAATAAAATAATTGTGATAACGCCAACCAATATATAATTGATGTAATTGTCGTAAAAAATAGGTTTAAAGAAAAGTGAATTGACAAATTTTACAAAAACAAAATACAGTAACTGCGTATAGATAATTGCTTGAACAAAGTATTTCCAAATTTCATATTTTGGCTTTTCATCTATTTTAAATTCTTTCTTATATTGATTGAAAATACCTGTATTAATAAAGCCTGCGCAAAAACTAAATATAGAATATCCTATGAAATAAATTATTGCATCTGACTTGAAAAAATCAATTATTGATACATTTTCTGATGTAAAAAATAAAATACAATAGAGAATAAAATTCATTAATAAAAGAACAACAATATTTCGTAGAATGGTTTTTTCATCTGATAAAATCAATCCTTTTATAAATTGATAAATTATAAATCCGAGAATTACAAATCGAATCAAATAACCAGTAATTCTACCCAATTCGGAGGAAGAATTTACTATAAATGTTACATTACTTTGATTAAATACAAGCAACAAAACCCCAACTGTAAAAATCGTTGAAAAAGTAATATTTAGTATTTTATATGGACTCTTCATATCAAGCAATTAAATTAATCAACCAACAAATAAGATTATTTACGAGAATCAATACAAAAGCAATCATTATAAGATCGATTTACACTGATTATTCAATAAATTTTCTGCACGATCTTTTCCCCATTTTGGTTCGTTTTTCTTTGGTTGATCTGTGTCAAATAAAACTAAAGCTTTTTTTACATTCTCGCAATCTTGTGTAATATTAGCTCCAGAATAGTTTGCTAAATTAATATTGAACTCTGCTGAACCTAAAACCGAACGTGGATTTGAAGGATTTAACACCAACGATTTTGTATAAAGTTGCTGAATAATTGGTGTGTTTTCTGCGCCTTTTTGCATTGGATTTTGTACAATTTCTGCTGTTAAATACAACGCTTTTAAATTTAAAATTTCTGGATTCATTAAATTTTCGGCTTGTAACTCATCAATAATAGCTTTTGCTTTATCTAGTTTTTTATAATTTTCTTCGATATTTTTATTCTCAAAAGTTGATAAAACTTCCGAAAAAGCTAAATAATATTTTGGTAACCATTCTTTCGGAAAATCTTTTGATAATTGCTCAAAATTAGCCGTTGAAGAACTATTTTGTTTCCATTCTATTAATGATTTTGACATTTCAGCTTCAAAGTTTTTTTGTGCGAATGTAGAAACTGAAATTAAGGTTGCAATTGTTATTAAGAATGTTTTCATAATTGTGTTGTTTTAATTTGTTGAAACAAAGTTCTATCAATCACAAATAGAAAAGAATTTTATATTACCGAATTGTCAAATTTTGAGGACGAACTGTAGTCTGGAGTTATTTTTGAATAAACTATTAAAATAAACTAAATCAATTAAATATGAAAAAACTCTTTTTAGCTACCTTACTTGTAACAGCTTTTTCAAGTAATACGAATGCGCAAGTTACAGGGCGTTACAGCCAAGTTGCGTTGACTGCGCCAGACGAATATCGTGACAGTGAAAATGATGTGCAAATAACGAAAGACAAGCAGTCTTCTAAGAAAATTTGGATTGATCATTTGATTCCAAATAAGCGTATTTATGCAATTTCTTATTTAGCAAGTGACGAAAAAGTAATCTATACAATCCCAAAACAATTAGTCGGAAATTACCAAATCAATACGGGTTGTGTGGTGTATGATAATGACGAAAATGAATTGACAATTTCAGCGAATAATCCGGTAGATTGCATCGGAATTAGTCAAAAAGATTACGAAAATCTTTCAGTAGGTAAAGATGGTGTTTCGGTTGGAAAAACGAAAGTAGGATCGAATGGAAAAATCTCTACAAACGGAGTAAAAATCAATAGAAGTGATATAAAAGTTGATACAAAGAAAATCCTTTCTGGTATACAATATGTGGGACGAAAATCTTAAAATAAGCAAAGGCTAATCTTTCTCGATTAGCCTTTGTTTTTAATATAAATAGTAATTTATTTTCTCATTAATTCTTCTGCAACATTAACTGTTGCTTCGTAAACTTCTTCTAAGTTCTGATTCAGACCTCCAAAAGCATATTTTGCTTGGCGAGCATTATTCAGTAAAAGTTCCCATTGCTCTACAACTGCAGACTGAGTTCCTTTATTCAACATAGTTTCTATAATACGTTGATCCGAAAAATTTGCCAAATCTGTTCCAGTTTTACTCATCGCAACATTACACAAAATTGTTTCTTGTAATTGATAAAACTCTTTCTGATCTGTTGCGCTTATCTTTTGTTTTAATTCTACTAATTCAGAATTTATTGAACTGGAATTTATAACAGATTTCTCAACCAAAGTAAACTTATGTGTTTCTGTTTTCGGTTGATAATTTTCTAAATTATTTTGCTCGTTAATTGGTTTTATTTTTGGCAAACTATCTTCATTTTTATCAGATGAATTATTCTTCTTTTTTATAAAAAATAATCCTGCAGCGCTCATTGCAATTACACTTCCTGTTACCCAAAGCCAAGCACTTTTACCTTCTTTTACATCATTCGTAATTTCTTCTATTTTGTCTGTAATAATAGAATCTGATGATTTTTCTGAATTATCCGAAGCCAATTCTACATCTTTATTTGATGATTTAGAACCAGAAACAGCAATATTTATAGAATCTGATTTTAGGGTAATATACTTTTCTTTTATTGGATCAAAATAAGAAAACTCGACTGGAGAAATGGTGTATTCTCCTCCTAAATTAGGTACAAGAACTGTTTGTTCTGCAATTTTACCTTTCATTCCAGAATCATACGTTTTAAAAGCATCTCGCTTTTTAGGCGCAAATTTTTCTAAATTTTTTGGCGTTTTTATTTGAGGAAGATTAATTATATTAAAATTTCCTGAACCAACAATTTCTACATCATAATTAACACTTTCTCCTGTATTTATTTCTTTTTTATCAACAGAAGTATTCATTTTAAATTGTCCTACAGCTCCACTAAAATTAGCAGGACGACCTTCTTCTGGTAAAGCTTTTGCATTAATTACAACCGCATTACTACGAACTTCTACAGGTTCTACACCAAATGTAGTTGGCATCATGACATCTACAGAAAAAGGGTCTATTTCTATACGTCCTGGTTTCTGTGGAAAAACATAATAGCGTGCAACTTCTTCAGAAAAATATTGTTTTCCTCCGACTAATTCTTGTTTAATATTTTCAGGAGAACTTTTAACAATTTTAGGGCTTAAACCGTCTAATTTTCCTTGACGAAAATTAGTTCTACGATTAAGATAAGACAAATCTTTTACATAAAGTTTTACAGATAAGCTAACTTGCTCGTTAACATAAGGATCTGATTTTGACACATTACTTTGTAAAAAAACTGGTTGAGTAGAGTTATTCTTAAAATTAGAATGCGACAATCCTGTTCCTTTTACCAAAACTTCTACTGGCTTAGAAGTATATGTTTTACCATTAACCACAATTTTTGCAGCACCAATTCGGTATTTTCCTTCTTTTTCTGCAACAAAAGCTAAGACAATTCCATCTTCTATAACGCCTTTTCCGTTAACATACGACACATTTTGAGAACGTTGCTCTCCTACAATCTGTAAACCGCTATGACTTGGATATTTCATTGGTTTATCAATAGAATAGCTATCCGTATTAGATTCTATAAAAAACCCAACAGTAAATGCTTCTCCTAAACTGACTTGCTTTTTTTCGCATTCAGATTTAAAAGATATTTGTTGTGCCAACGCTGCTATCGACGTTAAGGCTAACAATAAAAAGCTATGATAAACTCTTGCTGTTGTCATTACCAATCCTTAGATGTTGTTGTTCTTTGTTTTTCTGCTTTTTGCTGAATAATTTTTCGTTGTGTTTTAGCTTCCTGATTGTGTAAAGCTTTCAATAAACCATCACTTGTACTATTCTGCGCTTTATTTTTATTATCATTGTCTCCTTTATTTCCTTGTTTTATTTCGGGAGATTGATTGTTTCCTTGTCCTTTATTATCACCATTTTCACCTCCAGCTTTCGGATTTCCTCCTTTATTTTGCTGTTTTTGCTGATCAGATTGTTGATTTTGAGACTGATTTTGCTTCTGCTGTTGGTTATTTTGGTTTTGTTGATTCTGTTTATTTTGTTGTTGATTTTTTTGATCGTTCTTATTCTGCTGATTTTGATCTTGCTTATTGTCCTTGTTCTTAGTATCTTTTTGCTTCTCTTGTTCTTTCTCTAACATTTTTTTTGCTAAAGCATAGTTGTAACGAGTTGCATCATCTTTTGGATCATTTTTCAACGCTAATTTGTAATTATCAACTGCGTTCTGATAATCCTTTTCTTGCATAAACGCATTTCCCAAATTATGATAAGCCAAATGTTTATCATTATTAGTTTGCGAAATTTCTGCAGAACGTTTGTAATGTGTAATACTTTCTTTGTAGCGTTTTTGTTGAAATAACGCATTACCCAAATTGTAGTTTGCCTTGATAGAAGTAGGATCTTCTAAAGCAGCTTTTTTGTAGGCAAATTCAGCATTATCAAATTTTCCTTTTTGATAATACTCATTACCTTCGATAATGTAGCTTTTTGCTTTTGATTGACTAAAACCAAAAACAGATAAAAGCATTATTCCTAAAAATCCTATTTGTTTTAAAAAGTACATCATTTTACCATACAAACTTACTATTTCTTTTTGTTAAAAATCTTATATTCAGATGTTAATAATTCCACAAAAAGTAACAAAACTGCAACTGCCAAAAACCATTGATAAATATGGTTCATATCACGAGTTGTAGAATTTGCAATTTCATTTTTATCTAATTTTGCTTTGTACATAGATATTGCGGATAAAGCATCTTGCGTATTATCCAAATGGATATAAGTGCCGTCTGTATCTTTTGCTAATTCGCGCAGATTTTTATCTTGAAGTTTAGAAATTACAGTATTTCCTGCCTCATCTTTCTTATAATCTTCTGCATAACCGTTGTAATAAACAGGAATTGGACCACCTTTTTCTGTTCCTACACCAATTGTTATAATATGAATTCCGTTATCTTTTGCAATTTTTGATGCTTGATTTACAGTATCTTCATTATCTTCTCCATCAGAAATTAAAACAATTAATTTACTCGTATTTGCAGAACCTTTGAAAGTTTTTGATGCTTCTTGAATTGCATTTAAGTAATTTGTTCCTTGACTTGAAATTAACTCAGTATTAACATTTTGCAAATAACTTTCTATCGCTGCATAATCATTAGTTAATGGAGAAATTGTGTAAGCATTTGCTGCAAAAGCAACCAAAGATGCACGATCTCCACCTAATTGATTTAAGGTTTCTGATATTAATTTTGTTGATTTTTCTAATCGTGAAGGTGCTACATCTTGTGTATTCATAGAGCTTGAAAGGTCTAATAAAAAAACCATATCAATTCCTTCTCGTTTCACTTGTATATCGCGATTTCCGTACAAAGGATCCATCAATGCAATTACCATAAAAAATAAGGCAACACAAAATGCAACGATTTTGAAACCGTATCGTTTGGATGATGTAATGGGAAATACAAAAGGAAACAGTTCTTTGTCTGCAAAGGTTTTCTTAACTCTTTCTCGCCATTGATAAACTGTTATCGACAAATAAATAACGACAACCAGCAAAATCATTAACCAAATATTATTTAATTCTCCCCACTGCATTAGATTAATTCTTTAAAAACTGTTCGACGTAAAATAGATTCTAACACCAATAATATAAATGCTGGTAATAAAAAACGGGCAAACAATTCGGTATAATTATAATATTTGACTTCGTTAATTTCTGATTTTTCTAACTTATCAATTTCTTGATAAATATCTTTCAAACTTTTATTATTTGTTGCACGGAAATATAAACCACCCGTTTTATCAGCAATTTCTGTTAATAATTTTTCATCAATTTCTACTGGATGCATTTCAAACATATAATCACCCAACATATCGTATCCTACTGGCATTGGTGCCATTCCGTTGGTTCCGATACCAATTGTGTACACTTTAATTCCTTTTTGTTCAGCAATTTCAGCTGCTTGTCGTGGCGAAACATACATCAAATCTCCTGACGGATTAATACTTTCTACACCATCGGTAATTAAAATAACTACTTTAGATTTTGCTTTACTATCTTTAAGATGATTAACTGCTGTTGCCAATCCAACTCCAATTGCTGTTCCGTCTTCTAAACTACCCGAATGTAACAACTCAATTTCTTGTGTCAAAACATCACGATCTGTTGTTAATGGAACTCTTGTTAAAGCTTCTCCAGAATATTCTACCAAACCAACTCTATCGGTTTTACGACCAACTGCAAAATCTTTTGCAACATCTTTCAGCGCCGTTAAACGATCTGGTTTCAAATCGCGTGCTAACATACTCAGCGACGTATCTACAGTTAATAAAATATCAACACCTTCGTCCGATTTTATTTTTGTTGTAACATCTACATATCGTGGTCTTGCTAATGCAATAATACAAAGAGATATTGCGATTATTCGCATCAAAAATAACAAAGGTTTGTAAGATGCTAACGAACTTTTAGCGCCACCAAATGCTTTGAGCGAAGGTAATTTTAAGGATGCTTTTTTCTGGCTTGTTTTACGAATTTCTCTGAAAATGAAAAATGGTAAAGCAAGCAATAAGAGTAAGATCCAAGGATTTTGAAACTCAAAGTTTAGCATTCCTAATTGTTATTAAACTGTTTATATTTTTCTCCTGTCACGACATCTTTTTTCAGATCTTCATTTTCTGGAATATCCAATGGTTTTACACGATCTACAAATTCTTCCATCCATTTTCTGTGTGTTTCATTTGTCGAATCGTCAAATTCTTGTTTCGCAAATTTCACTAAATCTGCATCAAACAAAAATTGTTTAAATTTCTGTACATCTTCAGGTAAAACATCTGGTTTTTGTGCAACATATTTCACCAAATCATCTGATAATATTTCTAATGCTGAAAACTGATAAATTCTACCCAAATATCGTCTTACAATAAATGATAATTGCGTGTAATATTCTTTTTGTTCACCACGTTTCAAATACTTTTTAGCATCTAAAGCTTTCAGACTTGCTTTCGCTTCATCGTACGGTGTTTTATAACCTTTTTCTCCTAATATTTTAGATTTTGAACGAACATATAAAACAATCAAAACTATTGCTATTATAAAAAGTACCAATGCTACAATTCCGTAAATCCAATATTTATTCCAATAATCACGCATAGAATATTCTTCTTCCATGACAGGTTTTATCGGAAAAATTGCATTTTTCGTTGTATCAACTGCTATATCTTGAATATCAATTTCAATTTCTTTCGTCTTTAGAATTTGATTATTTTTCTGAATAGAAATCGATGGAATATTAAACTTCCCAGCATCGTAACCTGTTAAATCTAAATGTTGAACAATTTCTGATTTACCATCGGTTTTTACTGTATCAATTTTATTTACTAAAACTTCTATGTGATGACTTAACGAATCTGTAATTGATGGAAAAATGATTTTATCTCCTTCTTTGTACTCAACTTTTACTTCGTATTTGATCGGTTCGCCAATTTTGATTGACGTACGATCTACTTTTGGAGTTAATGTTTGTCCAAAAGAAAATTGAAAGATGAAAAAACTTACTAAAAGCAATAAATTCTTCATTAGGCTTTATGACTTTTAAAGTAATTTAACAATGGGCGAATATAATCTTCGTCGGTGCGAATACTTAATGCGCCTGAATTATTTTTTTTGAATATGGATTGATAACGTTGATCCAAATCGCGATAATATTGTGCATATTGTTGACGCAATTTTTTGGAAGAAGTATCAATCAAACGGATTTCTCCTGACTCATTATCTTGCACATGAACCAAACCAATATCTGGGAAAGATTGCTCTTTCTCGTCATACACTCTAATCGCTGTTACATCATGTTTTTTTGCAACAATTCGCAACGCTTTCTCGTAATCTGAAGAATCAATAAAATCTGACAAAATAAAAACATTTGATTTACGACGAGCCAAATTCATAAAAGTTTCTAAGGTCGAGGCCAAATCTGTTTTTTTACTTTTCGGTTCGTAGGAAACAATTTCTCTTACCATTCGCAAAACGTGTTGTTTTCCTTTTTTGGGTGGAATAAATTTCTCTATTTGATCCGAATATAAAATCAATCCGACTTTATCATTATATGTTGTTGCCGAAAATGCTAAAGTCGCACTCAATTCGGCAATTGTTTCCATTTTTATTTGCTTACGTGTTCCAAAATTTTCTGAATTGGAAACATCAACCAACAAATACATTGTTAATTCTCGTTCTTCTTCAAAAACTTTGACATAAGGTTCGCTGTATCGTGCTGTTTTATTCCAATCAATATTACGAACGTCATCACCATATTGATAAGGACGAATTTCACTAAAAATCATTCCTCTTCCTTTGAATGAACTGTGATATTCACCCATAAAAAGATTGCTCGCTTTGCGCTTGCTTTTTAGTTCAATACGTTTTACACGTTTGATGATTTCTTTTGCATCCAAAGTTTAATTGATTTTTGAGATTGACCTAAGGAACTGGAACAACGTTAAGAATATTATCAATAATTTCTTCTGGTGTTACATTTTCCGCTTCTGCTTCGTAACTAATTCCGATACGGTGGCGCAAAACATCTTTTGCCATTGCACGTACATCGTCTGGAATAACATAAGCACGCTTGCGTAAAAAGGCATAAACCTTAGCCGCTTGAGCCAAATTGATAGATCCACGAGGCGAAGAACCAAAGGAAATCATTGGTACTAATTTTTCTAATCCAACTTTTTCTGGAAAACGAGTAGCGAAAATAATATCCAAAATATATTTTTCTATTTTTTCGTCCATGTAAACTTGTTTCACTGTTTCGCGAGCATCCAACAATTCTTGAATCGTAATTACTTTTTCAATCTTCGGAAAAGTTTGATTAATAGAGTTTCTCAAAATCAAACGCTCTGCCTCAAATTCTGGATAAGTAATCACAGTTTTTAACATAAAACGGTCAACTTGTGCTTCTGGTAAAGGATAAGTTCCTTCTTGTTCCACAGGATTTTGAGTTGCCAAAACCAAGAAAGGTTTTTGTAGCGGATATGTTTCGTCTCCAATTGTTACTTGGCGCTCTTGCATTGCCTCTAACAAAGCAGATTGCACTTTTGCAGGCGAACGGTTAATCTCATCTGCTAACACAAAATTGGCGAAAATTGGTCCTTTTTTGATACGGAAATCGTTTTCTTTTACATTATAAATCAATGTACCAACCACATCGGCAGGCAACAAATCGGGTGTAAACTGAATACGAGAAAAAGATCCGTCAACAGCATCAGACAAAGTTTTGATGGCTAAAGTTTTTGCTAATCCAGGAACACCTTCCAATAAAACGTGTCCGTTTCCTAACAAGCCGATCAAAAGACTTTCGACCATTTTTTCTTGTCCAATAATGGTTTTATTAATTTCTGAAGTTAAGCGTGCGATGCTTTCGCTTTTCGCTTCAATCTGTTGGTTTAAAAGTTGTATATCCAAAATTTCGTTGAAATTAGTGTTTATAGATTTTATTCAAATTTCCTCTAAAATTAATAATTTCAATTAAATTAGAGTGTAAAACTTTCCTACAATATTGTTAAACTTTGTTAAGACAAATGTAGTCTAGGAAACGTTTTGAATTAATTATTTAGAAAAAATAAAATTTGTATTAAAAACAATTCTCAAATCAAAAATACTTTCTATTAAGGAATATCGTTATTTTTAAACAAAATTATAAATTATGAAAAATTATTTGTTGACTATTTTTATGATGATTGGATTTTTATCTTTTGGTCAAAAATTACAAATAGAATCTGGTAATACAGATTTTTTAAAAGATCAAAAAGAAGTAAATGTTGAATTAAAATTTGATGATGTAAAGTTTTTTAATGAAAATAATTCTGAATCAGAATATCTTAAAAAACGTGAAAAAGAGGTATTAGATAATCCAAAAAGAGGTGCAGAATATTGGAAAACTTGGATTGCAGCTTGGAATGAGAATAAAAATGTGACTTATCTGGATAAATTTATCAAAGGAACTACAAAATCTAAAAAAATAAAATTTGCAAAAAACACTTCTGCAAAATATACATTGATAATTAATACGACTTGGATTTATCCTGGTTATCATGCAGGAATTGGAATAGAACCAGCAAAACTTAGTACAATTTTGACTTTTGTGGAAACTGCAAATCCATCTAATGTTTTACTAACTATAAAAACAGATAAAGTAAAAGGACTTTCTGGTAAAAATGATTTTGTGATGGAGTATGGTAGAATTGCTTCTGCATACGAATCTACAGGTAAATTATTAGGAAAAGAATTAAAATAAATTATACTAAATACAATTTATAATCCACTCTATACTGAGTGGATTTTTTGTTAATTATATTAAGAAACTTCTTGTTTCACCGACAATTAAGGATTATTAACCTCAATATTTTTTGTAAGATTTTTTTGTTTTGGACATTTGAATTACAAATTAAAAACAAGAATTAAATTTAAACAAAATGAAAAAAATATTAGTTTTAGCAAGTATGATGATGGTATTATCATTATCTGCACAAGAAAAGCCTCAAGGTCAAAAATCTGGAGAAAAAAAGGAACAAAGACAACGTCCTTCTACAGATGAACAATTGAAAAAATTTGATCAATACAATTTATCTTCATCTCAAAAGGAAAAAGTAAAATCGTTGCTTGAAAGTAGAAATTCTGAAAAGAAAAATTCTCTTGATAAAGGTGAAAAATCAAAAGGTAATAAAGCAGATTTTGATGCTAAATTAGAGCAAATTTTAGATAAAAAACAATATGCTCAGTACAAACAAGATCGTGAAGAACGTATGAAATCTAAGAAAAATGATTCGAAAAACGGAAAATTTTCTAACGACAATAAGCGTACAAAAAGCACGAAAGCTTAAAATAAAATATGTTTACCGACAAAATTTAACGGTTAACCTCTATTTATTGAATAAGTAAAATTTTATAGAGAGTTTTACTTCGAATTTTAAAGTTATTAATTGTAGCGCGAGTTACAATATTCATAAGTAAGTTTTTTAAAGTAGTTTTTAAAATTCATTTTCATTCAATTATCAAGTGAAAAGCGAGCCATTTAGCTCGCTTTTCCATTTTTTATTCTTCTGGCATTGCTTGCCATTTTTTGTAAAGATTAATAATAAAATAAAAACTTATGATAAATAATATCGGATTGATAAACAAGAAAATTTCTGCAATTTTATTTAACATTATCATCTCTGGATTTGTTGCTTTAAAATCGTATAAACTTCCATCTACGCCATCATACAACATCTCATTGCGAATATCTGTATAAAAACTTAGCATCATAATTCCAATAAAAATATTAGTTGCAACAAACCAATTAAGATTAATACCTGTTAATACTTTGTATTTTTTGTTACGCAAACCAAAAATTGTAATAGTTATAAATGCAATGTAAAAAATAAACACAATAATGTAAGGCGTAAATTGTGTATAACCGATACTTGCATCTATAGAAATTCCGAAAACGCTTCCTAAGATTGCCAAAATTCCTGCACCAATTAATGAAATTAACCACACTTTGAATGTGCTAAATCTGAATGTTATAATAAGAACTGTAAGTATTAAAGCGATTAATAAATAGTATTCTATATGTTCTAACCAAGTAGAATTGTATTTTGCAAACTCTATGTTCGTGTAAATTTGGTTTAAACTATCTTGGTTGATATAATCTTTTTTATTTTTTTTATCAATTACATCTTTATGCTCTTCTTGAAGTTTATTATCAATAAAATAATAAGGATATTGAGGAAGATAATCTATCCATTTCTTGTGTTCGAATTGATAACCAATTTCTTGTTTTTTCAGTAAATCAGTATAATTATTCAATAAATTTTCAATTTCTTTTCGATCATTTTTTTGCAGCAAAGCAATCCATTGTTCATCATAAAATTGATGATTTAAAGTAGAATTTTTCGGATTTTGAAAAGCCAAAAAACTATAATTATACAAACTCGCTAAGTTGTAATAAGTTTCTGGTTGATCTGTTGTTGCTTGTACAGCAGCTGAATCTACAGCATAAGATGCTTCACGAGCAGCTTCTTCTGGTGATCTTGCTGTTTCATAAATCGTATTATCTATTGGATAACTTTGATCTTTAGATGATTTTTTTAACGGTGAATAAGAATTTACAAAATCAATATTAGTATAACTTTTTCTATCTGGAAAATGATTTGCTAATAATATTCTAAATTCCGAATTTCGGAAATATGGCTCTAAAAAAGGAGCAATGTAACGTGTAGAATCTTTTTCTTTAATTAATCTACTATTAAGGTCATACAATTCTTTTGTCTCTTTTTCCGAAACCAACGAATCAAAAGCTGGAACAGCTAAATTTCTCGAATAACTATTGTATCCTAAATCTGATTGAAGTGTAAAACCTTGCGTACGATTTATCACATCAATATCTTTCAAATATTGTTCTTCGCTCAAATAATTTGAAACACGCAATTTCAAACCAGTTTTGAACGAATTTGGCACATAAAACATCAAAAAGAATATGAAGAAAACAGCTAAAAATTCTTTGAACAAATAATTTCTCGAAGTTGGAAAATTTGATTTAAAACGATTATTTTTAATGTAAAAATAGAGCCAAATCACAGTAATAATTACACCAATTAGCACATAAAAAACTGCAATTCCTGAGTTGTAAAAAACTTCATAAAGTGCACTTTCTTGCAGTTGAGATTTTTTATTGAAAAATAAAAAACCGTTGATAAGCGCAATCAAGTTGAAAACTAAAACTGTCAACAAAATCCAAATAAATTTCAGATTCCAAATCAGCGGATACTTTGTTATTAAAGTTTGATTTAATTTTTTGAACATAGTAAGTTGGTTTTAATTGACAAAAAAGCGACGACTTGATTTCGAAATATCACGAATATATTTTACCTGTAAATCAGATTTTCCGATTTCTGCAAAAACATTATTCATCGAAATTTCTGTATCAAAATAAGCGATATACGAACCTCCGTTAAACTTGATTTGTTTAATTTCTAACTTTGACAAAGCTGTTAATAACTCATCTTTACTGTTATTCACATCAATTTCAATGATTGTAAAATCTCCTTCCAAATCATCTTTATCTCCTTGTATTTTAAGCTTTCCTTGTTCTAAAAACAAAACTTCTGTTGATACTTTTTCTACTTCATACAATTGTTGAGAACTCAAAATAACGCCAAATGGATTTCGGATAGATTGTGATAAAAATTTCAAATCTTCCAGAATAATTTGTTGTGCCAAAATATCCAAATTCGCCAAAGGTTCGTCTAACAACAATACTTTTGGACGACGAAGTAAAGTTCGTGCCAATTCGAATCGCATTTTATAACCCGAAGACAATTGTCGCCATTGCAAATCCTTGTACGGCCAAAGTCCCAAACGCGCCAACATTACATTTGCCAACAACCAGTTTTCATTAGGATTTGTATCATAACATGCCAATGTAAATTGCAAATTCTGCATCAACGATCCGTACAAAACCTCTATTCGCTGCGGCACATAAACCAATTTTGTTTTCAACTCATAACTAAATGGTTTTGAATCAGAAAAATGATAATTTATTTCGCCAGCAGTTGGTTTTAATTCACCACAAATCAAACGGAGTAAAGTTGTTTTTCCATTTCCATTTTCACCAACCAAACCTACAACTTCACGCGATTGCAAATTGAATGTAATAGGATGAAGTTTAAAATTTCTACGATGATAAGCTTTTTCAACTTGTTTGGTCGAAATCAAAATTTCTGATTCGTGGAAAGTAGGAGGAGAAGCAAGTTTTAATTTTTCGACCAATTGTAAAGCCAAATTTTTCTTGTTTTCATCCGTAGAATTGATGGAATAATATTGGTCAGAATAATTAATTATTTCTTGATAAAACGATTTTTCACCCAAATCTAACACGCAATCAATTAGGCGTCGATACCCCAAATCGAGATCATTGTGTAGTAAATGGTTTTCAACTTCGTTAAGTCGTTGTTCAAATTCATTCATAGGTTGATTCTTAAATCTTTACGAATATAACAAACCTTTATTGAAATAAAATAGCTATTTATAGTTAAATTTTAATCTTAACAATTCTTCATAAACTATCTTAATTACTTTTTAATTTATTGTTAATCAATTATTTATTATTAACAATTTTAATCTATTAAAGTAAATAAATTTGAAATAAAACCTTTATTCACAACTTTTGATAAAGTCTATTTATAACTTTTTAATTTATTTATATTGAATTATTTACTATTAACAATTTGAGTAATTAATCAAGCTATAAACATTCTTTTTATAACTCAGTTAAAAAGTAGTTAATTCACTTAATATCAATAAAATACTATTAACAATTATGAAACTGAAATAAACTCAGTTTCTCATTTAATTTGATTCTGAAACAAGTTCATAATGATTTAACAATAAGGCATAAAAAAAGTCGAGCAAATGCCCGACTTAGAATTATCTTGAAATTTTGATTTTCTTTATTTTAGAATTGCCGCAACTCCTGGTAATTCTCTTCCTTCCAAAGATTCTAACATTGCTCCACCACCGGTAGAAACGTAGCTTACTTTGTCGTCGTAACCAAATTGTTTTACAAATGCAACAGAATCTCCACCACCAACTAATGAAAATGCACCGTTTTTAGTCGATTCTGCAATTGCATCACCTAAAGCGATTGTTCCTTTTGCAAAATTTGACATTTCGAAAACACCTAATGGACCATTCCACAAAATAGTTTTAGAATTATTGATCACTTCTGCAAAAACTTTAGAAGATTCTACACCAACATCCATTCCCATCCAACCGTCTGGAATTTCGTCCGAAGGAACAGTTTGCACATTAGCATCGTTGCTAAAATTATCTGCAATTACATTATCTACTGGCAAATACACATTTACATTGTGTTTTTTACATTCTTCTAAAATCTCTAATGCTAAATCTAATTTATCATTTTCTACTAATGAATTTCCTATTTTCCCGCCTTTTGCTTTTACAAAAGTGTAAGTCATTCCACCACCAATAATCAAGTTATCAATAACTGGTAAAATATTGTTGATAATCGTAATTTTAGATGATACTTTAGCACCTCCAAGTACTGCTGTTACAGGTTTTTCTCCATCAGTTAACACTTTGTTGATAGCTGTTAATTCTTGTTCCATTAACAAACCAAAAACTTTATTTTCTGGGAAAAATTCTGCGATAATTGCAGTCGAAGCATGTGCACGATGTGCAGTTCCGAAAGCGTCATTCACATAAATATCTCCAAATGCAGCCAATTGTTTCGCAAAATCTGAATCACCATTTTCTTCTTCGTTGTGAAAACGTACGTTTTCTAACAATAAAATTTGGCCTGGTTTTAGATTATTCACTTTTTGTTTTGCATCATCGCCAATTACATCATTCGCAACGATAACATCAACGCCAAGAATTTCAGAAATTTTAGAAGCAATATGTTTTAATGAATATTTATCGTTGAATTCGCCTTTTGGGCGTCCCAGATGACTCATTAAGATTACAGCGCCACCATCTTTCAATATTTTGTCTATCGTTGGTTTAGCAGCTCTTATACGTGTATCATCGGTAACATTTAAGTTTTCGTCTTGTGGGACATTGAAATCTACACGGATCAATGCTTTTTTATTTTCGAAATTGAAGTCGTTAATTGTTTTCATCGTTTATTTTGATTTTTTGAATTACACAAAAGTAATGAAACTTTCATTTTCGAGATCAAAATCATTCCATTCAATTTTCAATTTTCAACTATTAACAATTCATAAATATTATAATAGATTAATAATTTTTTAAAATTAAAAAAAAGAAAAATATGTTATTACTATTAGCACTGTTAATATGTGTATAACTAAAGTGAGATAAATTTTATTTAGTACCAATTAACAAGCTATTATTTGTAATTTTGTTTTGTAATGAAAGAGTTAGATATGCTATTAACAATTTGTGATTTTAGTTAATAAACAGCTTTTGTTAAAAAGAAGTTTTGTTAAAACTATTCATAACGATGTGTAAATCTTTCGTGCCAAAATGAAAAGTTTTACTTGACTTGTATTGATATTTTTCTAATTGCATTTTGAGATCAGAATTCCAAATTTTTCTATCGAAAACTTATTAGAATTATTCAGTCATCTTTTAACAAATTGTTAATCTTACTTAACATTTGATTTACAATTATTTAAACAAAAACAACAAAAACACCTGTTAATTAAATGAAAATTGCAATCGGAGCGGACCATGCTGGGTTCGATTATAAGGAGAAATTAGTACCCTTTTTAACAAGTCAAGGATTTGAGGTTGAGGATTTTGGAACGTTCTCAACAGCAAGTGTTGATTACCCTGATTTTGCACACCCAACGGCAAAAGCTGTGGAAGATGGAAAAGCAGATTTCGGAATTTTGGTTTGTGGTAGTGCGCAAGGCGTTACAATGACTGCAAATAAACACCAAGGAATTCGTGCTGCATTGTGCTGGATGACGGATATTGCCAAGTTATCTCGTCAACACAATAATGCAAATGTATTGACTTTGCCTGCGCGATTTATAGCGTATGAGTATGCAGAAGAAATTGTTACTACATTTTTGTCTACAGATTTTGAAGGTGGTCGTCACCAAACTCGCGTTGATAAAATTGCGTGTGCATATAATGGATAAATCTTAAATACATTATAGATAGAAAAGTCAATTCGATAAGAATTGACTTTTTTTTATTTTAAATTTTAAATAATATTGATAATTTTAGTTTAAATATTTAATTAAAAAGTATTATTATGATTTAAAATTAATTATTTATAAACCATTTTAATTTATAATATGTTTTTTTATTTTGACTTGATATAATTTTACACTCAGAATTTAATCAAACAAATTATTTAAAGATATTTAAGATGAGCAGAGCATTACTACTTAGAGAACAAGCAATTTCTTTTGTAAAAGAAGAGTTTACTAAATCATTACAAAAAGAGTTAAACATTATTCCAGTTTCAGGACCATTAGTTGTATTAGACGGAACAGGAATTAATGATGATTTGAATAGTATAGAAAGACCTGTAAAATTTCCGATAAAATCTTTGAATGATAAAAATGCGGTTGTTGTACATTCTTTGGCAAAATGGAAACGTATTAGGCTGAAAGAATTGGAGATAGAGCGTGGAGAAGGAATTATTACCGATATGCGTGCTTTGCGACCAGACGAGGATTATTCGCCAATACATTCTATTTATGTGGATCAATGGGATTGGGAAAAAGTAATTGCGACGGAAGATAGAAAATTAGATTATCTGCAAGAAACTGTAAAATCTATTTATAAAGTTATCCAAGAAACTGAACAAAAAGTTGAAGAAAAATATCCTGAAATAAAGGCGGTTTTACCAGAAGAAATTACATTTATTTCATCAGAAGATTTATTACAAAAATACCCAACATATTCTCCAAAAGAAAGAGAAAACGCAATTTGTAAAGAATTTGGAGCGGTTTTTATTTATGGAATTGGAGGAGAATTAACAAACGGAGAATTTCATGATGCTCGTGCGGCGGATTATGATGATTGGAGCACAGAGAATAGTGATGGTTTTAAAGGTCTTAACGGAGATATTTTGGTTTGGAATCCAGTCTTAGAATCAGCTTTTGAATTATCATCAATGGGAATTCGTGTAGATAAAACGGCTTTACTAAGACAATTAGAAATCAGAAGTTTATCAGACCGTAAAAACTTATTATTTCATACCATGTTATTAGAAGATCAGTTAACAGAATCTATCGGTGGTGGAATTGGACAATCTCGAATGACAATGTTTATGTTGAAATTGAAACATATTGGACAAGTACAACCAAGTATTTGGGACAAAGAAATAAAAGATCAATTAAAATTAGAAAGTATAGAATTATTATAAAAGCAAAAGCTGTTTCCTGAGAAACAGCTTTTTTTGTATTTTATATTGAAATTAACATTGTTTATAACTGTTGATAAAGGCTGTTAATTTATTTTAATTCAGATATTTACAATGTTTTTGAATTGTTTGTAACGAAGAAAGGTTTAACATACTTCTAAAATATTCTACTTTTTTAATTTTGGCTTAATTTTCGCAATAGATCAAAACATTGAAAATATAATCTTATCCTTTAAATAACATAGAATTACCTATAAATTGTTATTTTAGAGTAAGGATACATTATCTTTGCAACGGTTATGTTAGTTTATTAACATCTTATCAAGAGTTTTCAAAAATAATTTGATTATCAATTAATTAAGATGTATAATTATTAACTATTTATAAATCAATCTCCTTATATTAATGGAGATTTTGATACAATTCAAATTATGCCAAGACAAAATTTTAAAAATACAAAGGCGAAAAAAGACAAAAACATAACAAAGTTTACGAAGTCTATCATCGAAGTTTTATTTCAAAATCCAAATAAACCTTTAAACTATAAACAAATCGCATCAGCACTTAATTTAACCAATCGTATTGATGTTGAATTATTGATAAAAAATCTAAATGTCTTATTAGTAGACAAAAAGATTACCGAAGTAGAGCGTGGAAAATATAAAATAAATGCAACCAATGATTATATGATTGGGAAAGCAGATTTGACAGCTTCTGGTAACGCTTATGTTATGATTGATGGTTTAGAACAAGATGTTTTTGTACAAAAAGGAAAAACTAAAAATACACTGATGGGCGATACTGTTCGTGTGTATGTTTATCCAAAAAAGAGTAAAAATTCAACAAAAACAGAAGGTGAAATTGTTGAAATATTAGAACGTAACAAAACAGAGTTTACAGGTATTTTCGAATTAGGAAAGAATGGAAATTTCGGTTTTGTAACAATGCAAAATGGTAACCATGATTTCTTTGTTCCAAAAGAAAAATTTAATGATGCAAAACCAGGAGAAAAAGTTGTTGTTCGTTTAACAAATTGGCCAGAAGGTTCTAATTCACCATTCGGAGAAATTACCAAAGTTTTAGGAAATCCTGAAGATACAAGTGTAGAAATCAATTCAATTTTATTAGAATATGGTTTACCAGAAAAATTTCCGGAAGAAGTAGAAGAAGAGGCAAATAACTTAGACACATCTATTGATGAAAAAGAAGTTGCAAAACGCCGTGATATGCGAAATATAACCACTTTTACAATAGATCCGAAAGATGCTAAAGACTTTGATGATGCATTATCTATTCAGAAATTAGAAAACGGAAATTGGGAAATTGGGGTTCACATTGCAGATGTATCACATTACGTAAGACCAGGAACTTTGATAGAACAAGAAGCTTACAAACGCGCAACTTCTGTTTATTTAGTGGATAGAGTAGTACCAATGCTACCCGAAATTTTATCTAATGTAGCATGTTCTTTACGTCCAAATGAAGACAAATACACATTTTCTGGTGTTTTTGAATTAGATAATAATGCAAAAATTGTAAATACGTGGTTTGGTAGAACAGCAATACATTCTGATAGACGTTTTACATACGAAGAAGCACAGGCTATTATCGAAGGAGAAGATGGAGATTTTAAAGAAGAAATCTTAACATTAGATCGTTTAGCAAAATTGATGCGCGCAGAGCGTATGAATGTTGGTGCAGTTAATTTTGATAAAGTAGAAGTAAAATTCAATTTAGATGAAGAACACAATCCAACTGGAATTTATTTCAAAATAGGAAAAGATTCTAATAAATTGATTGAAGAGTTTATGTTGCTTTGTAACAAAAAAGTTTCAGAATTTATTAGTTTAGATAAACACGGAAAAGACAATGACAACACTTACATTTACCGTGTTCACGATGATCCAAATCCAGATAAATTAATTGATCTTAAAAACTTTATTCGTCAATTTGGGTACGAATTACAAGTAGGTGATAGAAAAACAACTATTCAATCGATGAATAAATTGTTGGCAGATGTAAAAGGAAAACCAGAAGAAAATATGGTAGAAACTTTATCTATGCGCACAATGGCAAAAGCTAAGTATACAACCGATAATATTGGACATTATGGCTTAGCATTTGATTATTATACGCATTTTACATCGCCAATTCGTCGTTATCCAGATATAATTGCACATCGTTTGCTACAAGATTATTTAGATGGTAAAAAATCGCCAGATTCATCTATTTACGAAGACAAAGCAAAACATGCATCTTCTCGCGAAAAAATTGCAGCAGAAGCAGAGCGTGAATCAATAAAATACATGCAAGTAAAATATATGGAACAGTTTGTTGGACAGACGTTTGATGCATTTATTACAGGTGTACAAGACTATGGTATTTTCGTGGAAATTCCAGAAACTCGTTGCGAAGGATTAATACGTTCACGCGCAATGACGGGTGATCATTACTACTTTGACGATAAAAATCATGCATTAGTAGGAAAAAGAACTGGAATTAAGTACCAATTGGGTAGCCCAGTTAAAATCAAAGTTTTAAATGCAGATTTGATTAAGAAGCAATTAGATTTTGAATTAGTTGATGCCTAATTTTTCATAATTTAGACTTATCTTGCAGACCTTATTTAAGTTATGGATATAATTTTTTCGGCCATACTAATAGGTTTCTTATTAAGTACAATACTAATTGGACCTGTATTTTTTTTGTTGATAGAAACCAGTTTACGCAGAAGTTGGAAAACCGCTGTAGTGCTAGATTTAGGTGTTATTGCAGCAGATATTTTATGTATAGCTGCGGCATATTTTGGAAGTAAAGATTTCACAGATTATGTGACCAATCATCCCAAATTTTATCGCATCTATATTATAGGTGGTTTCTTTGTTTTGATTTATGGAATTTTTATGTATTTCTCTAAACCAAAGCTACATATAGAGAGCGAAGCAGGTTTTGTAAGCAATAATTATCTCCGAACATTTGTCAATGGATTTATTATGAATTTATTGAATATTGGAGTCATTGTTTTTTGGTTTGTAATTGTATCTTCAGTTATGATTCAATATCCAAAACCAAGCGATTTCTTATTGTATATGGGCGTTGTATTAGGAACTTATTTTGGAATAGATTTAATTAAAATCTTTTTAGCAGGTAAACTTCAGAAAAGATTTACAGATCAAAAAGTATTTTTAGTACGAAAAGGAGTTGGAATCTGTCTATTGATTTTTGGATTGATTATTATCTTAAAAGGTTTCGGATTTTTTAAGGAAATAGACAAAAAAATAGAAAATCAACTTATTAATCAAGAACAAACAAATTAGAAAATATAAAAGCTCATCTATTGGATGAGCTTTTTTTGTGATTTATAATATTGTCTATTTTACATGAAATGTGTTATAGATATTTTAAGGGTAAAAAATACTCAATAATAAACCCATAAAACGTCTAAAATTTTGGGTGTAGTTTATAGAGATTGTTAACTATTGGGTTGATTATTTAATAGTTAATTAATTTTTTTGTAACTCTATAAATAAATAATAAATAGAGATAATAATGAGAACTCCACCAATAATAAAGCCTCCTATTATTCTATTATAACTTAATAAATTAAAACCATCTTTTAAATAATCTAGTTTATTGTCTCTTTCAACTAAATATTTAGGTTTAGATTTTCGTTTTTTATAATAAGGATAATAAAAAAGAAATGAAATTAATAATATAGAACTCCCCATTAGAAGACCTATTAAGCCTTGTTCTAAAAATTCGTTAATAATTATCATAGTTATTACTTACTTATTTTCTTCATATTATTTTATATTTTCAAGAGTTTCGCTTTTTTCATTTTGCTCAATTAAATGAAGAGTTAACTCTTCAACCTTTTGAAGTAGAAGATTATTTATTTCATCTAACTATAAACCTATTTGCTTAATTTCTTTTGTAGAAGGTAAATCTGGTAAATGATAATTTTGTTCTGTAAATGATTTAATTTAGTCTACGATGATGTTTTTTATCTTTAAAAATACTCTGAAAAGTGTATTTTACCGTTGAATGAGGATATTCAAATCAGACAAAATTTAAGCAGTATTTTATAACCGATTTACAATTTGTTGATAAACATCTTCTGCGCTCAAATTTTGAAAATAATCGTAATTTTCAAACTCTTTCGGATCTTTTCCGAAGATAGAAGTTGGTCGGCATTTCATTTCTTCATCCTGAATCACATCATTCATAGATTGTCCATAACCTAAAAAACCAGCAAATGGATGAGTTCCGCCCCAAATAGAAATGGTTCTTGTTCCCATTAACGAGGCTAAATGCATATTGGCACTGTCCATAGAAATCATAATTTGAAGTTTAGAAATAGCTTCTAATTCTTCTTCGAATTTCATTGTTCCAGCCAATGATTTTATATTAGAATCCAACTTTTCCCAGCTTTTTAATTCCTCTATCTCAGCTTTTCCTCCACCAAATAAGTAAACTTTGTAACCATCTTTTGCTAATTTAGTTGCTACAATTTTCATTTTCTCCAACGGATACATTTTACTTGTAAATGCTGCAAAAGGAGCTATTCCAATTGTATTTTTTTCTTTTTCTGATTTTGCTTGTATTTTGTGTGATAAGCTTGCTTTTAAACCTAATTTGCGTAAGACATCTGCATAGCGCTCGGTTGTTAATTTTAATTGCTTAAACACTCTATTTTGTTGTTTAACCAACGCTTTTTTCTCCGCACGACCTTTGTCTAAAGTTGCAGTTTTAGTTCCGTCTAATTTAAACAAAGCAGTTACAACTTTTGTTCTAATGACGTTATGTAAATCTGCAACATAGTCAAAATTATACTTTTTTAAAGTTTTGTAGAGATGATATAGCCCAAAAATGCCTTTATAATTATTGTTTAAATCAATCGGAATAAAGTTAATTTGTGGAAATTGGCGAAAAATAGTTTCCATAAATGGACGCGAAGCAACATATACATCCACATCAGGATTTTGTTCGATAAATTCTTGTAAAACAGGAGCTATCATTGTAACATCACCCAATGCTGAGAAACGTAAAATTAAAAGTCTTTTTTTATTCGGTGTCGGCATTGTGTTGATTATTTATTTCTTTTGCAACCATTTTCATTTGTTTCTCAAACTCTTGTTTTGAAGCTTCAAAATATTGATCAGAATTTTCGGCGAGTTTAGCAATTTTTCGCAATGATTTTCGATCACTTTTGATAAAAATTTCACCTATTTTTGATGCATCTTCATAGGAAAATCCATATTTCAGTAAAATTTGACGTCCAACATAAACAGACGAGAAGAAGTTTTCGCGGTAAACTTCATTCAAACCATCTTTTAAATAATTATAAGCATAACTTCTATTTTTTGCTCGTACAAATATTTCTAAATGAGGAAAGTTTTTACGAAGAATAGTAACCAATTTTTGGTTAATTTCGGGTGGATCTAAAGCTGCAACAAAATATTTTGCATTCTCTACACCAGCCGATTTTAGTAAGTTTATATTGGTCGCATCACCATAAAAAACATTAAAACCTTGTTTACGCATTTTTTCTACGCGTTCGCTATCATTATCTAAAACAATTGACTTGATTCCAGAACTTTTCAGAACACGGCTTATTGTGTTTCCAAAATCTCCAAAACCTGCAATTATTATTTGTCCATCAGCAGAATTTGGATTGATTTTATCATTTTCGACAATCTGTTCTACCTTTCTTTTTACACCAAAATGTTTTAAAATTAATTTCTCATTCAATACCAAAAGTAAAGGAGTAATAACCATTGTAATTGCTGTTGTAGCCAGCATCAAATCATACCATTCTTTATTTAAAATATCTAAATTTTTAGTTAAAGATAGAATCACAAATGCAAACTCTCCAACTTGCGATAACAAGAGAATAAAGAGCATTTTTTGGTCGAAATTGAATTTATGTTTGATTCCGATTAATAATAAAACCAATGATTTTATTAACATGATTCCGAATGTTAATCCAAGAATCATCAATGGTTTTTCACCAATTAATTTGAAATTAATGGTAGAGCCTACCGCAATAAAAAATATACCTAATAAAAGTGATTTAAAAGGCTCTATATCACTTTCTAATTGATGTTTATATTCGTTATTTGCCAAGACAACTCCTGCGATAAAAGCTCCCAAAGCGGGCGATATTCCTACTTTTTGCATTAAAATAGAAACTCCAATTACCAAAAGTAGCGCAGATGCTGTAAATATTTCTCGAACTTGTAATTGTCCAACGTATTTAAAATAAGGTGTAATAATATATCGGGCTATAAAATAAATAAGTGTAATAGCTCCAACAATTACCAAGGTTTTCATGAATGCAGGTCCACCAACTAAAAGACTTTTGGAGTCATCGCCAATGGATTGAATTAAAGAATCTCCAACCAATAACGGAATAATTGCTAAAATTGGAATAACCATTATGTCTTGAAAAAGCAAAACGGAGAAAGTAGATTTTCCGATACCAGTTTTGGTTAATCCTTTTTCGTTTAACGTTTGCATAATAATTGCGGTAGAAGACATTGTAATTGCAAAAGCAATAGAAAGAGCACGAGGAAAATTCATTTCTAAAGCAAATACGCCGATTAGAGTTGCGATGAGAATTGTCCCAAGAACTTGCATTCCACCAAGGTTGATGATTTTACTTTTCATCTTCCAGAATTCCTTCGGATCTAGCTCTAAACCAACTAGAAAAAGCATCATAACAACACCAAATTCGGTGGCGTGCATAATATCTGTTCCATCATTACCTACAAATTTTAGTACATAAGGACCAATTAAAACACCAGCAATAAGGTAACCTAAGACGGAACCCATTCCTAATTTTTTAGAAATAGGTACGCAGATTACGGCAGAAAATAAAAAGATAAAGGCTTGTCCTAAAAAGTCGTTCATTTTGTTTTAGGTTGATTGATAAAGTTAATTAAACACTTTATGAATTGTTTTGTTTTGATTGAAAAGCGATCGCATAAAATTTAAATTGTTTTACCATTGCTAATAATCCATTTGCACGAGTTGGTGATAAAAATTCAGATAAACCAATTTCGTTGATAAAATTTGTATCCGACTCTAAAATATCTTTTGGTGTTTGATGATTATACATTCTTACCAATAATGCGGCAATACCTTTAGGTAAAATAGCGTTAGAATCAGCTTTAAATTCTATTACTCCATCATTTAATTCAGCATCTAACCAAACCGAAGATTGACAACCTTTTATAATTTTGTCGTCTGTTTTTTCTTCTTCTGGTAAACTATCCAAACTTTTACCTAATTCTATTAAATATTCGTAACGTTGTTCCCAATCATCAAAAAATGAGAATTCGTCTACTATTTCGTTTTGAATTTCTTTAATTGTCATGTAGCAAAGTTAGAAAGATTTTGAAAGTTAAACCTTAAAAATAGTCGTTAAACTGCTCAATACTTTTAGATTTCTTATTTTTGTTCATTCATAAAATCAATTCAACTAAAATGAAATATATTTTCATTGTTAATCCTAATTCTGGAAACGCAAAACACGAGATTACGTTAGATTTTTTACAATCGAAGTTTCAACCAACAGATAAAATTGTTTTGAAAGAAACAAAGTATCAATTTCATGCAAAAGAATTGGTGAGAGAAGCGATTTTAGAACATGCAGATGTTGTTGTGGCTTGTGGTGGAGATGGTACAATAAACGAAGTTGCGAGTGCTTTAGTAAATACCAAAATTCCATTAGGTATTATTCCTGCTGGATCTGGAAATGGTTTAGCGACGAATCTTGCTATTCCAAAAGATATAAACAAAGCAATAGAAATTATTCAAACAAAAGAAATACAAACAATAGACGCTGGTAGAGTAGAGGAAAACTATTTTTTTAGCAATCTTGGTTTTGGAATTGATGCTTCGGTTATACAAGCTTATGAGGAAAAGCAAAAACGTACATTTACGGGCTACATGGATGCATCTGTAAAAACGTTGTTAAATTATAAATCAAAATTATTTCGACTTTATATAGATGGTGCTATAATCGAGAAAAATTTTTATTATTTATTTTGTTCAAATTCCAATATAGCCGGTTATGGTATTTCTTTTACGCCAAATGCTGATTTGGCTGATGGAGAATTGGATTTGTTGATGATAGAAGATCTTGATGTTTTTGAACAGTTTTATTTTTCTGTACTTGTTTTAGCCAAAAAGATTGATATAATGGAAAAGGCGAGATATAGAAAAATTAAGAAATTTTCGATTGAAAGTTTAGATAACGAGCCAATATCGTATCAACTTGATGGTGAATTTCAGACGACAAATTTACTTAAAGTAAAAGTTGAAGTTGTTCCAAATGCATTAAAAATCATCTATTAATTAACACTATATTTTTCTTTATATCAATTAATTATGTAGTTATTAACCATGTTATAAACTATTTGTTAATTAGCTATTTTATTCGTTTTTACTATAATATACTTGTGTTTCGTTGTAACTTTGATTAAAATTTTAGAACAATGAATACGCCTTATAAAATCTTAGCAATAGATTCTAATCACGAATGTCTAAATACAGGTTTACGTGATGCTGGTTTTATTGTTGATGAGGATTATACTTCGTCAAAAGAAATCATCGAAGAAAAAATAGCAGAATATGATGGCATGATTGTTAGAAGTCGTTTTCCGATTGATAAAGCTTTTTTAACAAAGGCAAATAATCTGAAATTTATTGGTAGAGTAGGAGCGGGCTTAGAAAATATTGACGAAGATTTTGCCGCGCAACAAAATATTACGTTGTTTAATTCTCCCGAAGGTAATCGCGATTCTGTTGGTGAACACGCAATAGGAATGTTGTTGATGTTGATGCATCATTTACGTAGAGCAGACAACGAAGTTCGTAATGGAATTTGGAAACGCGAAGAAAATCGTGGCGATGAATTAAAAGGTAAAACAGTCGGGATTATAGGTTACGGAAATATGGGAAATGCTTTTGCAAAACGCTTACAAGGTTTTGATGTTGATGTGATTTATTATGATATTTTACCAAATAAAGGCAACCAATATGCGACGCAAGTTTCGTTAGAAGAGTTTTTTCAGCGTGCCGAAATTGTAAGTTTGCATACGCCACAAACACCAGAAACTTCGAAAATGATAAACGCTCAGTTTATACATAATTTTCAACATTCTTTTTATTTTGTAAATACGGCTCGAGGAAAATCAGTTGTAACAAAGGATTTGGTAAATGCGATGAAAACGGGTAAAGTTTTAGGAGCTGCTTTAGATGTTTTAGAATTTGAAAAATCTAGTTTTGAGAAATTAATTGTATCAGATTTACCAGAAGAATTTCAGTATTTGATTCAAGCAGAAAATGTTGTTTTAGCGCCTCATATTGCAGGTTGGACACATCAAAGTAAAATAAAACTTGCAGAATTTATCCGAGATAAAATAATTGCTTGGTCAAAAGCAAATTAAAAATAGACTAAAAGTAAAAGGTTCCAATATAAAATTGGAACCTTTTTTATTTTGTAAGTTTTTTGTAGAGTTTATACAAAATAACTGCTATCATAGTTACCAATACGATTTGAACTATAATCCATAAAATTAAATTAGATGTAGAACCGTCCGAATTTGATAGCATAATATACTCATGTGTTAATGTAATGCTAAATTATTAAATAAATTTAACATTTCGTTAATAAAGCTAATATTTTTTTTGATTGTTTTTTCAAATGTGATTACTTAACACAAATCAATAGAAATTTTTATTGTGTTTAGTATCTTTGAATAAAATATTAAACAATGGATTATCAAATATTTAAATCAGATACAAGAGGTGGAGCTAATCATGGTTGGTTAAATACACGCCATTCATATAGTTTTTCAAATTATTATGATGCAAATCGTATTCATTTTGGAGCTTTACGTGTTGTTAATGATGATATTATTACAGGAGGAGTAGGTTTTGGAAAACATCCACACGATAATATGGAAATTATTACAATTCCTACAAAAGGAGGAATTTCTCATGAAGATTCTATGGGAAACGGATCTATTATAGAGTCTGGAGATGTACAAATGATGAGTGCTGGTACGGGAGTTTTTCATAGCGAGATGAATGCTTATGAAAATCAAGAAGGACATTTTTTTCAGATTTGGATTATTCCAAATAAACAAAATGTAGAACCTCGTTATCAACAAATTTCTGTTCGTGAAGTAGCTAAAGAAAATGAATTGTATCAAGTTCTTTCGCCAAATCCTGATGATCAAGGTGTATGGGTTTATCAAGATGCTTGGATTTTCTTAGGAAATTATTCAGAAGATAAACTAGAAACATATAAAGTACAAAAAGAAGGAAATGGTGTTTTCTTTATGGTTGTAGAAGGAGAAGTTGAGTTTGAAGGAAATAAATTAGATCGTCGCGATGTGATTGAAATTACAAATGCAAATGAGTTTTCTTTTAAAGTTTCTAAAAATTCACGTTTAATGTTGATTGAAGTCCCAATGAATTTCTAAATTTGGGAAACAATCAACCTAAATATGAAAAAGTTCGGACAAAGCTTTTTACAATTATTATTTTCTCGCTTAGAATTTTTAAGGAATCCTAAGGCAAGCAAATTTTTACTACAAAGCATTCCTCTGTGGATTGCATCTTGTATTGTAGGATGTATAGCAGTTTTATATGCTCAGATTCTACATTTTGGAGAAGAAGTTTTTTTATTGTTTTATAAAAATAACAGGGCATGGGTTTTTATTCTTGCACCTGTTTTTTTCTTTTTATCATTTATATCTGTTCGTTATTTTGCAAAATATTCTAACGCAAGTGGAATTCCGCAAGTTATGGCAGCTCTGGTTTTACCAAAAAAGAAATCTAAAATTATAAACGAGTTACTGAGTATTCGTATTATTATCGTAAAAATTATTAGTAGTTTTTTTATGTCGCTTGGAGGCGGAGTTGTTGGTAGAGAAGGACCAACAATACAAATTGCGGCATCTATTTTACATGTAACGAACCGGATTCTTCCAAAATCTTGGCCAAAAATTTCAGATAAATTAATGATAATTACTGGTGGAGCTGCAGGTCTTGCAGCGGCTTTTAATACACCACTTGGAGGAATTGTTTTTGCAATAGAAGAATTAACCAAAAATCATTTAAAATATCTTCGAACAACTGTTTTTTCATCTGTAATTATTGCTGGTTTTACTGCTCAATCTTTGTTAGGACCTTATTTGGTTTTTGGTTTTCCACAAGTAGATTCGGATGGTTTTCATTTCTTTATGATTTTGTTATTGGTTACATTTTTGTGTGGAATATTTGGTGCTTATTTCGGTAAAATTGCTTTTGCTGTTAATCGTTTTAAAAAGAAATTAAAACCAAAGCAACAATTTGCATTAGGTTTTGTTTTGGTCATGTTATTTGCAACAATTGTTTTTTATACCAATAAAGATAGTGTAGGAGCAGGTAATTTATTATTGGATAGATTATTATTTGAGTCTGATAAAACAGTAGAATGGTATACCGTTCCAGCACGATTATTTAACGGAATTATTTCATTTACAAACGGAGGTGCAGGTGGAATTTTTGCTCCAGCTCTAAGTTTTGGAGGTTCTATTGGGGCATTATTTGGTGAATTTTTCACCTTACAGCCCAAACAAACCAATATGTTGGTAATGATTGGTATGGTTGCTTTTTTAACAGCTTTTACGCGATCACCATTTACCTGCGCTATTTTAGTTTTAGAAATGACAGATCGCCATTCTGTTATTTTTTATTTATTAGTTGCTGCTTGGGGTTCTAATTTGATTGCGACATTAATTGATTCAAAATCATTTTATGAGAAAACTTCAGAAGTGATTGTCAAAGAATTAAATCCAAATAATCCTCAAAATAATTCCAATTCAATATAAGTATTTAGTATATTTACTCCTTGTAAAATCACAAACATAAACTGCTTAATCAAAAGAATATGAAACGTTTATTAATCATTGCTTCAATAGCTTTTATGATTTTTAGTTGTAAAAATGATAACATCGAAATAGATTCTAGTTCTGCACAAACATTTAGCGAAACTGTAGATCAGATTTCGAAAGCGTTACCTGTTTTGCAACAAGATAAATTTAAAGAAGCATTGCAAATAATTTACGAATACAAAACAAGTCAAACAAGCGATAATGATTCGCGTTGGGCTGCTGTTCGTACAATGTTAGATGGTAAAAACGTTGGAGAAATATTTGATTTAGCTGAAAAAGTTGCACTAGAAAATAAGTTTACTTGGAACAGAAATCAAGTTCCTTTAGCCAATGGAATTCCAAAAGCAGGATCTATTACACCGATTGAAGAAACGCCATCAGAGCCAACAACTAATGTACAGCGATTTGATTTTAGTATAAAACAAGACGAAACGGGAGTATCTATTTCTCCATTTTTTTATAATTCAGAAGGTCAAGAAATTCAGTTAGAACAGCCAGTTACAGCAACTATAGAAGTTTTTAATTCGGGTAATATTGTACATAGTTTTCGATCTACAATTGATCCTAATTCTATGGATGACTTGTATCGTAAGAATGCAATCAGTTTTAAATATTCTTCTTTAGACGCATCTAAAATTAAGAATGATCGGTTAGATGTTTTGATTAGAATTCCTAATTCTGAACGTTATTTAACTAATAGAAAAGCGATAAAAGTTCCTGTTGAATTGATTGGTGGAGCTTCTGAAGTTTCAGATTCTACAACTGTTTCTTCGCCTGCTATTGTAAGTAAAGAAGCTGGAATGGTAAAGTCTTTGTCGAATCGATTTATGACAAATATTTCCAAGAAGAATTATTCGGGTGCTTTTGCTTTAACACGTAGTGGAGAATGGTCAACCTATCAAAAATTTTCTGGAGATGATGCAATCAAAGTTCTAGAGCAGTCGTCTATTAAAGATTCTAAAGTTTTGGATGCAGATGAAAAAGTTGCTTTAGTTGAAGTAAATGTAAACTTGAAAGATCAATCATCTAAAACCTATCAAGTAACTTTAGAGAAGATTAATAATAAATGGTTTGTCGTTAATTTTAAATAATTTCATAAACTAGTTTTCATAAAAAAAGCGTTCAGATTCTGAACGCTTTTTTAGTATTTATCGAGTAAAAAATGATTATTGACCAGCTTCTTTAGCAGCGTCTGCTTTCATTTTTTCGTTTGCAGTAATTGCAATTTCTACACGACGGTTTTGAGCGCGTCCTGCTTCAGTTGAATTGTCAGCAATTGGTTCTTCCAAACCTTTACCTTGTGATGTTAAACGAGATGCAGAAATACCTTTAGAAACTAAATAGTTTTTTACAGATAATGCACGTTTTTGAGATAATGGTAAGTTGTATGCCTGTGATCCTTTGTTGTCTGTGTGTCCAACAATTAATAAATTAGTATCTGGATATTCTTTAAAAACTTCTACCAATTTATCTAGATTAGCTTTTGCAGTAGGTGTTAAACCATCTTTGTTGTATTCGAAAGTTACGCGAGAGTTTTCGTCTAAAATTAAGTTAATACCTTCTTCTGTACGAACAACTTCTGCACCTGGTAAAACTTGCTCAATTTTTTGCGCTTGTTTATCCATTTTGTTTCCAATAACACCACCAGCAGCACCACCAACAGCAGCACCAATAACAGCTCCTAAAGCAGTATTACCACCTTTTCCGATATTGTTACCTAAGATACCTCCAATAACACCACCAGCAACCGCACCAATACCAGCACCTTTCTGTGTGTTATTTGCGTTTTGAACTGCAGTACAAGAAGACATAATAAATGAACCTCCTAAGATAATCGCTGCAACTTTAGTATTTATTTTTTTCATAATTTCTGAGTTTATAGTTTGATTTGATTAACGTTGAAAAGAATAAACAATTTGTACTATTTTACCATTTGCATTTACATCTTGTACTAAACGCATAGAGTTTGTATCAACTTGATCTACTCTCAACTTATATCCAGCTGTATTTTGTTTTGCTTTGATACCTGTAACATCTTTAAATGTAAAATATGTTTCCGAACCATCTTGTGTTAAGTTCCAGATAATATTTGCAGTTCCTTGTGGACAATCTGCTCCAGCACTGTTAAAAGTATAAGTTCCTTTTTTATTATTTTGAACTAAATTCCATGTAGAACCTTCATAACATTCCGGAGAAGCCATATCAAATACACGTGCTACTTTTTCGTTTACACGTACATTTCCTTCAACTTGATTATTTGCTAAACCTTGATAATCTACATTTGTTAAAGTCCATGCACCACGAACTTCTTTTCCTGTATTAATTTCTTGTTTTGCAACTGTTGTCGATGCACAAGAACTTAATAAAGCAGTTGCGCAAATACCAAATAATAAAATACTTTTTTTCATAGCTTTCTATCTTATTTATTACATTTTTAGTTTAAAAATCGGGCTTCATAAATTAATTTTAAGCAATAATTTCAAAAAAACAATAGTACAGCTTATTTTAAGTCTAAATCTATGCTTAAATAGCTTTATATTAATTTTGAATCTTAATTGTATAAATTAATGAAGAATATTCTCCTGTTTTCTTTGCTTTCATGTTAGATTGTATTCCAACTCGAATTGCATTTAAAAAACCTAATTTATTACCCTTGTATTTTTCTGAAAGTAGACTCACATAAAATGCATCTAATTTCATCGGATGTACAGATTCAATTTTCATACCAAAGTTGTTAAAAAGTCTGCGCATACTATCTTCTGTAAAATGCCAAAGATGACGAGGAACATCGTAAGCCGCCCATTTTTCACCATAATATTTTGCATCATACGACTGATGATTTGGAACAGCAATTATTAAAGTTCCATTTTCTGTCAAATGATTTTTTAACTGTTCTATTATTTCATTCAGATTCGGAATATGTTCTAAAACATGCCAAAGTGTAATGACATCAAATTTTTCATTTATCTGTTCTAGTTCTGTAGAAACAACTTTGTCTTTTCCTATTTTTGATTGAGCAATTTTTCTGGCAGAATCATTTGGTTCCATTCCCAAAACATCATAACCATTTTTTTGCATAAATTCTAAGTAGTCGCCAACGCCACAACCATAATCCAAAATCTTTTTACCATTTGCTATTTTATTAATCAACTCTAATTTATTATTTAGATTAATTGATTTTGCAATTTGATAAAATCTTTCGAAAACAGATTTTTTACCATCTGTGTGCGAAATATAATTTTCGCTTTCGTAATACTTTTCTAAATTTTCGATAGGCTGGGGGAGAGTATACAAAACTCCCGTTTTAGAATCTTCGTATAATTCGAAGTTTTCTCCTGTCAAAAAATAATCTTTTAAATCTAATTTCTTCTTACCAAAAAATCCTTCTTTTGAAGGATTTTCTTGATATGTTTCACGTGGAACATTTTCCATTTTATCTACCCATGTAAATTAATAATACACTAATATCTGCTGGCGAAACACCACTTATTCTTGATGCTTGCGCTACAGTTGCAGGTCGTAATTTTGTCATTTTTTGACGCGCTTCTATCGACATCGAAACTAACAAATTATAATCAATATTTGTTGGTATTTTTAAATTTTCTAATCGATGAAGTTTATCTGCGTTTTGTTGTTCTTTCTTGATGTAGCCTTTGTATTTGATTTGAATTTCGGTTTGTTCCAATTCTTCAACATCATATTTATTTTCTTCAACAAATTCTTTTACACGAGGTAATTTTGTGAAATCAGCTAATTTTAATTCAGGACGAGAAATAACCGCAATCATTTTATTTGGTTGTTTTAATGGTGTTCCTTCTCGCTCTTCAATAACTTCATTTATCTCTTTTGGTTGAACAGAGTTTTCTTCGAAATAGTTGATTAATTTTTCTGCTTTGTCAAATTTTTCTTCCATTCTTCTCAAACGATCTTCCGATGCTAAACCAATATCAAAAGCTTTTCTTGTTAATCGTTCGTCAGCATTATCTTGTCTTAATAGAATACGATATTCTGCACGAGAAGTAAACATACGATAAGGTTCTTCTGTTCCTTTTGTGATTAAATCATCTATCAAAACACCAATATATGCTTCGTTACGATTTAGGATTAAAGGTTCTTTTTCTTGAATTTTTAATGCTGCATTAATACCAGCCATTAATCCTTGAGAAGCCGCTTCTTCATATCCTGTTGTTCCGTTAATTTGTCCAGCGCAATATAAATTGTCAATTATTTTGGTTTCTAATGTGTGTTTTAATTGTGTTGGCGGAAAGAAATCATATTCGATTGCATAACCAGGACGTAAGATTTTTGCATGTTCAAAACCAGGAACTGTACGTAAAGCTCTTGCTTGAATATCGTCTGGTAATGATGTTGAAAATCCATTAATATAGAATTCCATCGTATTCCAACCTTCTGGTTCTGCAAAAATTTGATGACGATCTTTGTCTGCAAAACGATTAATTTTATCTTCAATAGAAGGACAATATCTTGGTCCTGTAGATTGAATTGTTCCATTAAACATTGGCGAACGATCGAAACCTTCTCGTAACAAATCGTGTACTTCTTGGTTGGTATATGTAATCCAACAAGAGCGTTGTTTTGTTAATTTTGGTGTATTTGTATAAGAGAATTTTGACGGATTTTCATCTCCTGGTTGTTCGACCATTTTAGAATAATCAATAGAGCGACCATCTACACGTGGAGGAGTTCCTGTTTTCATTCGTCCAGCTTCAAAACCTAATTCTACTAACTGTTCTGTTATTCCGTAAGCAGCAGATTCGCCCATACGTCCACCACCAAATTGTTTTTCTCCGATGTGGATTAAACCATTTAGAAAAGTACCATTTGTAAGCACGACAGATTTAGAACGAATTCTCATTCCCATTGCTGTAACAACTCCACAAACTTTTCCATTTTCGATGATTAAGCTTTTTACCATGTCTTGAAAGAAGTCAACATTTTCTGTTCTTTCTAACGATAAACGCCATTCTTCTGCAAAACGCATTCGGTCTGATTGTGCGCGAGGCGACCACATTGCAGGACCTTTTGATTGATTCAACATCTTGAATTGAATCATTGTTTTATCTGTGATGATACCTGAGTATCCACCTAATGCATCAATTTCTCGAACAATTTGTCCTTTTGCAATTCCTCCCATAGCAGGATTACAAGACATTTGTCCGATCATTTGTAAGTTCATCGTAACAAGAAGCGTTTTTGCTCCTAAATTGGCTGCTGCGGCTGTTGCTTCTGCGCCAGCGTGTCCACCACCAACTACAATTACATCATATTCTGATTGAAATATCATTTGATTTTAAACTTATTTTTGATTTAAAATAATAAATGTTCCACGTGGAACATTATGAATTTAGTAAACTAAATGTTCCTAAATAGTAATCTTCTTTCGAAGTCATTAATTCTTTCTCTTCAGGTTCTTTGTCTAAATAACCAGCGAAATGTAATGTTCCATGAATAATAACACGCGCTAATTCATTTTCAAAAGAAACATTATTTTGAGTTGAATTGTCTTTAATTCTTTCGATACTAATAAAAATATCGCCCATTAATTGATCGTCTTCAGAATTATCAAAACCGATAACATCTGTATAATAATCGTGATCTAAATATTGACGATTAATTTGAAGTAAGTATTCATCATCACAGAAAATATAGTTTAATTCTTCTATCGTTTTTCCTTCATTCTTCATACTTTCTACGATCCAATCTATCCAAATTTGAGCATCTTTTATCTCAAATTCTGTTTCGTAAAATAATTCTATCATTGTTCTAAAACCAGTAACCTAAACTTAAATTAAATAATCCTTTTTTTGTGTAAGGTGAATAACTCCAGATAAAATTTATTGGTCCCAAGGGACTATCATATCCGTATGTCATACCATATCCGAGATATTTGTAATCTGTTAAACTCAATTGTTCAAATCTGTTTTCTAAATTAGCAATATTCATAAATAAACTTGCATAGTGGTTTTTCAGTATTTTGGCTTGTAAATACGACCCAAAAATCAACTGATTATTGCCAATTGCTGTACCAAATGGCAAGCCATAGAACTTTGTATTATTGAGAAAATCTTGTTCAACATATCCTCCTAAGAAAAACTTTTGAGGCATTGTTACGTTATCGTTAAAAAAGGTTCCAAAGTTAGCAGTAAATCTGTAACTTAGGAAATTATTTAACGGAAAATTTGCTTCTAAACTTCCTTCTAATAAGTAGTTGTTTTCAAATCCATCTACATTTGAATCAAAAAGATACTTAAAACTAGCATCAAATTTTAAACCACTTCTCGCATAGTTCGCATTGTTACGATTATCGGCTTTTATATATCCATAACCTTTCCAATAAAAACCTTCGGTTTTAGAAGGGAAACCTGTGTTATTGTCTTCAATAAAATTATTTGTAAATATTTTAATGTATTGATGTTCTAAACCTATACCAATTGCATATTTTTCTTTTAGCGTAGATTGTATATAGATTTGATTAATATATTCTCGAAAATTAAAGTTCACTTTTTTGTAAATCATGTCTTCATTATAGATATTTCGAAGATCGATTTCTTTGTCAAAATAATGAGAAAATGAATTGAAACCTATGCTTGGGAAATATCCGTTATCGATGAAAAAATTGACATTATATCGCGCATAATCTCCTACGACAACATCGGCAGAAAGAATAGAGTTTTTAAGAAATAAGTTTTTTGAAGTAAAGTTCAAAAGTAATCCTGTTTTGAATAAATCATCATAATGCAAGCCAAAACGAATGGATTGTTTGGTTTTATTTTCTTCTACATTTAAGGTCAAAAGGTTTTCATTTTCGTCTAATTCTGAAATTTTATAGGTAATATTATTGAAGTTTCCAGAAGCATAAAGTCGACTAATTCCTGTTTTTAAATCATCGTATTTTATCAATTCGGGCGTTCTAATTCCTAATTTTCCTTCGATATAATTATCATTAAAACTTTTTAATCCTTCCACTTTTATATCTTTTACCAAAACATAGTCATCTAATTTTATTTCGTTTCGTGATTTATTGAAGGCGTTTTGTTTTTTAGCAATTTCTTTTAATTGATCGAAAACTTTATCTGCAGCAACTACACCTTTTTGGTAAATAGAATCTACATCATCAAAACTTGTAACAGAATAATCTTTTAGAGATGGTTTAATCATCAAATCGACCATTTTTTTCTGCTCATTCGTCTTCTTCACGATACTCATTGTCATAATTTGACTTAGAATATCAATGGCAGAATTTAATTCATCTCTATTTTGTAAACCATCTCCCAACTCGACTCCAATTATAATATCAGCGCCCATTTCTTTGACTTCTTTTACGGGAAAATTATTTACAACACCGCCATCTACATATAACTTTCCATCAATTTCTACAGGATCTAACATCGTAGGATAAGCACCCGAAGCCAAAACAACTCGAGGTAAAAATCCTGATCGGAAAACTTTTTCTTCTCCAGTTTCAATATTCGTTCCGATACAAACAAAAGGCGTAGGAAGTTTGTTGAAATCATCAATATCATGTACCGGACGAAATAAATAAGTCAATAAATCTAATGGTCCTTGTCCTTTGGAAATTGCATTCGGAATGGTTAATTTGAAGTTATCAAAAGGCAATTCTAAGATGTATTTTTCTTTGTACGATTTATCAAAAAAAGGAATTTCTGCACGATCTTTATTCTGAGTTATAAGAGAAGAAATATCCAATTGATGCATAATTTTCTCTAACTCATCTGGTGTATAACCAGCCGCATATAAACCACCAATTATAGCGCCCATACTTGTTCCGCCAATGTAATCAATCTTGATTCCTGCTTCTTCAATCTTCTTCAAAGCACCAACATGTGCATAGCCTTTTGCGCCACCACCACTCAAAACAACACCAACTTTGAGACGTGTAGAATCATTTTTGGTTTGTTGAGCAAATGAAAATGCTGAAAGTAAAACGATAAAAGCAAAAAGACTGCGCATAAATAGGTTTATATTGTGGAATAAAGATAAAGATTTTAGGGCTTAGTTTTTTTTAAATTTTTGAATTTTGATGGAATAATTAAGTACTAAAAGAACAATTATTAAAATTAAAATAATAAAACTTCCCAAAGGCTCTGTTCCAAATATTGATGAAATAAATGTAGAGGCATAAATGATTCCTAAAAATATAACAGGAACTAATGAGATGATTAGAAACAAATACAATAAAAATTTCATCAGATTAAGGTACAAAAAAAGAGCTACTTTTCAGTAACTCTTTCCATATATTATTCTTTGTAATAAACACGTTTTATTCGTTGCGAAACGGAAGTCAACACTTCATAAGGAATAGTTTCTAACCATTTGGTAACATCTACCAATGTTGGCGAATTACCAAAAATTGTTACTTCATCGCCTTCTTTACACGAAATATCAGTAACATCTACCATCATCATATCCATGCAAATAGTTCCAGTTATGGTTGCTAATTTTCCGTTGATACCAACTTTTCCTTTTCCGTAGCCCAATGTTCGGCGAATACCGTCTGCGTAACCCACTGGTAAAGTCGCTATTTTTGTTGTACGCTCGGCAGTAAATCGACGACCATAACTTACAGTTTCTCCTTTTTTTAATTCAGAAATTTGAGAAATTACAGTTTTGAATCGAACAACAGGTTTCAAATATTTTTGCATAAAATCTGTATGTTCAGAATAGCCATACATACCAATCCCTAACCGAACCATGTCATACTGATGCTCGCCATAAGCTTCTATTCCAGGAGAATTTAACGCATGTTTTATAGGCTTTATATCTAATGCTTTTGTAATTGTATCATAACTATTATCAAAACGATTTAATTGATAATTGACATAATCCAATTCTTCTGGCATATCTGCTGTTGCCAAATGCGTGAAAATAGAACAAACATAGACTTGCGAATTATTTTTGAGAATAGAAATTAATTCTTCAAAATCATCTTCATGAAAACCAAGACGATTCATACCCGATTCCATTTTTAGGTGAATTGGATAAGGCGAAGAAATTTGCTTTTCTTGTAATTTCTGAATAAATAGTTTCAAGACACGCAAACTATAAATCTCAGGATCTAATTGATAATCAATCACAGTAGAATAACTACTTTGTTCCGGATTCATCACAATAATAGGAACTGTAATTCCGGCTTCTCGCAACTCTTTTCCTTCATCTGCAATAGCAACACCAAGAAAATCAACACCGTTATTTTGCAACGTATTTGCCACTTCCACACTTCCCGTACCATAGCTATTTGCCTTTACCATACACATCAATTTTGTGGTAGGTTTTAGCAAAGAACGATAGACATTTATATTTTCGATGAGATGTTGCAAATTAATTTCGAGAACAGAATCGTTAGAACGCGTTTCTAATTCATTCGAGATTTTTTCTAATTTGAATGGACGCGAACCTTTTAATAAAATAGCTTCGTGGTCGACATTTTGATGTTTGAACTGTTGTAAAAATTCTTCGGTAGAATTGAACGAACGAACATACGATTGAAAAAGATGTTTGAACTGAGAAATTTTTTCTCCAATCAAAACGATTTCATTAAAATGATAAGAATTTACCAAATCCGAAGTTTGTTGATACAATTCTTCATCTGTAAGATTACTTTGTAAAATATCTGTCAAAACCAACGATTTTTTATCGCGTGGTTGTTGATTGAGTACATTAAGACCAATTTTTAAGGAATTTAGGTCAGAATTGAAGGTATCATTAATTAAAATAGAATTGTTAATAGCTTCTTTTATTTCCAAACGCATTTCGATTGGTAAAAGCTGGCTAAATTCATTTTTAAGTTTCTTATAATCAATATTTAAACTAATTAAAGTTGTTAAACAAATTAAACTATTTTTGATCGAAGCATCATCAATAAAAGGAATCGAATAAGTGAATTCTTCTTGATTATGTAAAATAGAAATTTGTGTATTGTTCTGATTACTTAGAATTTGCTTGATTTGTACAGTTGCAAAATCAGAATAACCATAAGTATATTTATCAATTTTTGCCAAATGTTCATTTTCAAGAATAGCTTGAAGAACTTTTTCATTTTCGATATTGAAAACTAATTTATCTACATGAGAAAATAATTTCAATTTTTCTAAAATTAATTCTTCTTGATTTTCGAAATTTTCTAAATGCGCATCTCCAATTTTTGTCAACACACCAATTGTTGGCTGAATAATTTTTTCGAGATTTTGCATTTCTTTTGGCATAGAAATTCCAGCTTCAAAAATTCCCAAATTATTTTTTTCCTCCATTTGCAAAACCGAAAGAGCAGCACCAAATTGCGAATTGTAACTTTTTGGACTACGAACGATGGAAAATTTTTTCCATAACAATTGGTTCAACCATTCTTTCACAATTGTTTTTCCGTTAGAACCTGTAATTCCAATAACGGGAAAAGAGAATTGTTTGCGGTGATATTTTGCCCAAACTTGTAAAGCATTCAACGGATTTTGAACTTCAATAAAATTGGCATCGGGTAAATTTTCTACTTTTTTTTCTACAACAAAATTCCTGATTCCTTTTTGATAAGCATCTTGTAAATATAGATGCCCGTCTTTTTGATTGCCATGAAAAGCAAAGAAAATTCCGTGAATAGGATTAATAATCATTCGAGAATCAAAGAAAATTTGATTCACAATTTCATGATTATTTCCTATCAAAGTACCATTAATGATACTTGATATTTGATTAAGATTATAGCTTTTCAACTTTTTGTTTGTTTAATTCTTCCCAGAATACTGCACGACTTAATGGTTCGTATTCTAAAACTTCACCAAGTTCTACAAGGCGTTCGCTGGCAATTTTTCTGTGCGAATAGTTTGCCAAATTTCCTGTACGCACGCAAATTGCATGCACTTTTGTGATGTATTCTGCGGTTGCTAAAAGATTGGGCATTGGTCCGAATGGTCGACCTTTAAAATCCATATCTAAGCCCGCAACAATTACTCGTTTCCCTTGATTGGCTAATTCGTTGACAACATCTACAATTCCTTCGTCAAAAAATTGTGCTTCATCAATTCCGACAACATCGCAATCATCTGCCAATAATAAAATAGCAGAAGAATACTCTACTGGAGTGGAGTTGATAGAATTTTGGTTGTGCGAAACGACTTCACGATCGGCATAACGTGTGTCTACTGTTGGTTTGAAAATTTCTACACGTTGCTTTGCAAATTCGGCACGTTTTAGGCGGCGTATAAGTTCTTCAGTTTTACCAGAAAACATTGAGCCACAGATGACTTCGATCCATCCACTTTTATGATGATAGTTAAAGGTATTTTCGAGGAACATAATTCAAATAATTTAGTTTAATATGTGTGAACAAATTTACGGAATAAATTAGTTGAGAAAAGTAAAAAATATTATAAGAAGTTTTTATAAGAAAATTGTAAAAAAAGCGTTGTATTGAGATTAAAGATATTAATTTTAAGGCTTATTATGAAAAATTTATTATTAGGAGCATTTTTATTGGGAACAATTACAATGATTGGTTCTTGCAACACTAAAAAAGGTAGAGGTAGTGAAACAGAAAATTCTACAAGTGAGGATTCAATTTCAAAAGGATTGGTTGTAACTTTAGAAGGAGTTTTTCCTACAAATGATACATATCAACTTTTTTATAGTAATGATGATAAATTTGCAGAGGAAAAATCTATTAAAATTCCAGTATTTGGACAATCTGTGATTCAGAAAGTAGTTTTTGAATTACCTGCTGATAGTAAACCACAAAATTTGAGACTTGATTATGGAGTAAATGCAGATCAGAAATTTATATCTATTAAAAATGTTGAATTTTTATATAAAGAAAATAAGTTAGTTGCTAGTAATACAGATTTTTATGGTAAATTTTTTGTTAATGGGCAAGGGACAACATATAATGTTACTAAATTAACAATTGATTTTAATATTAATTCAGATGGTGTTTATGATCCTTTTGCAATTAGTACAGCAGAATTAAAGAAAGGTTTGAATAAAATTTATAGTGAAACGAAGGAAAAATAATTACATTTTTTTTCTTTTTTTTAATTGATGAAATGCAACAAAAAAAACCGATAAAATTATACTTCCTACAAGAGTTTATTGACATACTGTTTTTGATTATATTATTTTTAATTTATTTAAAATTACAATACCAATACTTTTGGACAGAAGATTATCCTTTAGAAAGAATACCGACTTATTTTGAGCTTTTCAAATCACATTATAAGGCACTTTTGTTGTTTTTAATTATTTGGTTTTTGATAGCAAAAAATGTGTCTTTATATGTTGTTCAAAGACGAATAAAATTTGTAGATATTTTGAAAAAATTGATTTATCAAATTTTATATTTTTCAATTATTGTTTTTGCAATTTCAGGTTTAAAAACATCAGATTTATTTTCTCCAAAATTAGGAATTGCATATATTTTTAGTCTTTTTGTTATAGGGATAATTTCTCGTCTACTAATTTTTATTTATTACAGAAAGCAGCACCTGAAAGGTTATAATCTATCAAATGTTTTAGTTGTAGATAAAAATGATAATACAAATAGATTTATTAATATTTTAAAAGAAAGAAGAGATTTAGGAATAAATTTTTTTGAGAAAATAGAAAATGAAAATATTCATTTTTCGGACACTATTTTATTAATTAATGGTATTGATTTTAGAGATTTTATACAGAATAATAAGATAAAAAAAGTATTTATCTCTCAGAAAGGAGAAATGAATAAGATGTTAATTAATAAAATAGAAAGTTTATGTGAGATTAACATGATTACCATTTCTTATATACCAGATTCAATTTATAATGGTATTACAGAGCTAAAAGTTGTTTATATTGATACATTACCTATTCTTGAGGTAAAAAGATTTCCATTAGATTTAAAATTTAATCAATTAATTAAAAATATATTTGATATAGTTTTCTCTTCTTTGGTTTGTGTATTTTTATTGAGTTGGCTTTACCCAATTATCGCTTTATTAATTTATTTAGACTCAAAAGGACCTATTTTATTTATTCAAAAAAGGAATGGATTGAATGGGGAAGAGTTTGATTGTTATAAGTTTAGAACAATGGTGGAGTCTAAATATAATTCTATCAAAGCAACAGAGCGTAATGATCCTCGGGTAACAAAAATTGGTAAGTTTTTACGAAAAACAAGTTTTGATGAGCTACCACAATTTATAAACGTCTTAAAAGGAGAAATGTCTATTGTAGGACCACGTCCGCATATGATTTCTCAGGATCAACATTATAGAGATATAATTAATCGATATAATTTAAGGCATTACGTAAAACCAGGTATTACAGGACTTTCACAAGTAAAAGGATATAGAGGAGCTATTGATTCGGATGAAGATATGGAAAAAAGAATTCGAACAGATGTATATTATGTTAGGAATTGGTCCTATTTATTAGATATTCAAATTGTTTATCTCACTGTAATGTTAGTCTTAAAGGGCGATGATAATGCAATATAAAATAGAAAAAGTCACTCTTTATGGAGTGACTTTTTTAGTATATGTATGATGAAAAATACAGTACAAAAGAATAAAAAATACAATTCCTCTTTGTCGTTGAAATAAAGATTCCGTAAACATAATTGAGGTTGTTAAAAGGGTATAAAAAAAGAAAATAAAGTCTTTAGTTTTGATACTTTTTATCCAATTAGTGATAACCATTGCAACAGTCAATAAAAAGCCAAATATTCCTACACCTGAAAAGGATTGAATATATTGATTGTGGAAGTTTAAGTCTCCATAATAATCATACAACTCATAATGCAATTGTTTTGCCTTTATTTTAGACTGTTCAGCACTTGCTCCATATCCTGTAAAAAAGATATGATCCTCTTCTAAAAACTCTTTGAAAATGCGTATTTGATACAATCTAAAGGCTGTTCCGTTAAAATAATATTCATGTCCAAAGGATTTTTGTTCCCATGCGTTTTTTAAAGAAACATTGATGATATTATTTTCTAATTTAACATTCTCGGTTGTATTTTGAAATTCGAGATCAAAACGTTCTTTTATTTTAGAACTTAAAGGGATTAATAACAAGCCAAAACCAATTAATACGATCACAGTATTTCTTTTCGTAAATAGTCCACGTTGAAAAATAAAGCTAATAAAAACACCTAACAGTGTTATGATAATGACGTTTTTAGATGATAATAAAACTAAAAAGCCAAACAACAAGGGAATACATATAAAATCGATCCAATTTTTACTTTTCTTGACAAATAAATTAATAAAAGCAAAGGCTATAAATAGCGAAACATAAATAGCATTTACATCTAAAGTTACCAAAGAATGATAAAAAAAATAATCTGTATCACCTGTTTTTAAATATCTAAAAAAAGCTCTAAATAGATAGAAAATAGTTGCGATAACCATTAAATAGCTATAATTATTAAATATTTTAGTCCTTCTTTCTTTTGTGATTTTAGGAATAAATAAGAACAATAATGGAAGAGCTATAAAAAATAATCCTTTAGATAAATATTTACTTGTATCATGTGGATTTATACTCCATAACAATGATAATGCACAAAGTAAATAAAATAATATGGGTAAAATTAGACTAGAATTAAATTGAAATTTTAATCTCTTATAATCAAGAATAACACTTAAAACAAAAAGCCCAAAAGTTATATTGATAAATGCAAAAGGTAGCGGAAGTGATGCTAATAATAAAGCTAATGAGAAATCAGTTTTTGATTCATCATTGTATGAAAAGGTTATATTTTTAAAAGTTGAGATCATCTTAATTCTTATTCCTAATTAGCAAAAGTTTTTCCTGTATCGATGTATGATACTTGTTTTGTGTCTAAATTTTTCAATTGAATATAGATTTTAAAATCTCCTTTAGGAATTTCATTAAAATTAACTTTTCCGATGAAACCTGTATTTTTTCCATTTTTGAAATTTTTATATGCACTCTGTACATCAGGTCTTTCAACCTGTTCTGTATAAACAAGAAAATTATCTTTTTTGTTACTAATGATTATTGATTTTTCTATTTTCTGATTATCAATTTTACTTGAACCGATCCAGCCAAAAAACTCAACAATTTCTTCAAGTTTATTAATCTTTTCTAGATTTAAATCATATACTTCATTTGTAATTGTAGGAAGTTGTATTTTTTTAACTTTAGAATAATTTAAATTAAATATAGATTTATCAATTGTTTGAAAGTAATAATTAGAATTTTCATCTTTTATTAGAATTCCGACAGGATAATCTTTAAAAATATTTTCGTTGGCAATAATTGTTGTTGTAAATCCTGCGTACGATTTAGCTTTATTTTTAAATACATTACCAATATCATCTCTTACTATTTTTTCTGTAGAAGCAAAATGATATTGTCCATTATCGTTGTAGGCAATAAAAATAGAATCTTGTTTATTTGTATTCGTATTTGTTGTACTTGCCCATCCTTTAAACATTGCGTATTTATCATTAACCAAAGAAAACTCTATATTATATTTAATCGCATCAGGATTTGTATTAACGGATGAAATATTTCTCTTTTTAAAAGTATTTGGTTTGATTAAAGTTGTTGTTATCAAATTAGTCATTGCTTTATTTTCTGTAGACAATTCAACAGGAAAATTCTTTTTAGACGAATAGACAACGTAGTATTTATCGATATACAAAGCTTTAGCTTTTCCTGTAAGAATTACAATAGAAAATGCAGATAGATTTTCTTTATTTGTAATGTAAACAGTATTTTCATCAATTTCATCATTATTTATTTTAGCGAGTAGATTTTTTGTAGCATCTTGCTCTTTTTCAAAATTAGTTCTTGCAGCATATGCACTTGTGAACGTTGTATTGTTTTGATATGCAATATATCCAAAATCTTGATAGTCATAATGATTAACCAAATCCCAAGTATATAGCGGGTAGAATGAAACATGATCAAACTGAGAGAAAATAGAATTCCATGTTTTTTCATTTAATGGGTTGTCATATTTACCTAGTTCTAGTTTTCGGTATGTTTGTAAAAATTTGATATCGTAAAATTGTAGGCTAAAAATTAAGCCCAAAACAATAATTTTTATGGTTGAATTTATTTTTGCTTTTATAAAAATAAATAGTGCACCCAAGAAAATAGTATAGTACAATAACCAGATAAATCGTGAAGAAGCTCTGAAAATACCACCAAATTCTTCAATAATTTTTGGAATTGGAATTGTGTATAAAAGTTTGTTATTGTATGTTATTACGTTTGTAATTCCGAATAAAGTAAGAGGAATAAGCCAAACTGAAAAAATGAGAATTAAGGTTTTATATTTCTTAATCCATTTATAGTTAGTAAATAATATAATTGTCGAAATTAAGATTAAGCTCATCATCCCAACTCCTAAATATGAATAACCTTCATACTGTCTATCAGAATATTTGTCTAATTGTGGTAGAAAAGCAGAGAAACCGTCAGGATTAATAAAAGAATTAAAGTTCCAACTATATAATCCATATCCAGTATTTACACTCATAGTCGAATTAAAAATAACACCAATAATTGCCCAAATAAGAATCAAACTAATCATGCTAATTATGATATAAATAATCGATTTTTTGATACTTATTAGTTTATCATATAAATATAATTTTAATGGAGTAATAGCTGTAAAACCAATTATCATGAATGTAATATAAGGATGAATTAATCCACTCAATAATAATAAAACAAGTTGTTTTTTTAAGGTATTATAGGCTACTTTTTCATTGTTTACAGGTTTAAAATAAAGATACATTGATCCGATGATTAACCAATGAGCGCACAATGAAGGGTGTATTGCTCTATAAATTACGATAGGAGAAATTAAAACAAATAAAGTAGCAAATAGTATTAATAGTTTATTGGTTGTAAATAAACGAGCAAATTTTACTGTAAAATAGCCATTTAGAATATAACTTACTAAAATAAATAAACCAATATATTGGAAATCTTGAGGAAGTATAGGAGATAAAACCTTAAAAGGAATTGCGAACAAAGGAATAGAATCCGTAAGACCAACATTTGTCCCGATAGGATAATACCATTTGTTGATATTTCCAAGAGGAAAACTCCAGTCGCTTATTCTATAAAAAGAAAAACCTAAGTAATGAGCACCCCAATCGTGTCGTGCTTTTAATAACCAATTTATATTGGTAAATATTGCTGTTCCAATGCCATAATGTAAATGGTAAAGTAAAATAGCAAATATTGTGGATAAGAATATATCAATATTATTTTTTAATTTGGTAAGCATTATTTATATGTTCTATAAAGGTTTAATAATTCTTTTAAAATTATGATTGCGTGATTTGGTTTTAATTTAGAACCTTCAACGTCTCTCCAATTTTTTATAGGAAATTCGGTTCCATAAATTAAAAATTTATTTGATTTTAGTCGAATAAACAATTCAATATCAAAGAGCCAAGATGTTTTAAATGGCTTAGAGAATCCTGTTTTTAAAATTTCTTTAGAAAATATTTTAGCACCACATTGCGTATCATAAATACCCAAATGGTATTTAAAATTAATAATTGTAACGATTATTCGTCCAATTAAATGTCGATAATATTTTCGCTTAATATTAGAATTTAAAAGATTTACTCGCGAAGCGATAACAAAATCTAATGGTTGTGCTTTTAAAACTGTTAACATCCGAATAAATTCCTCTGCATTTGTAGCAAAATCAGCATCTAAATAAGCAATATAGTCTAAAGAGTCATCTTGTAAAAGCATATTTACAGTTGTGTAAATGGTGTTTGCTTTTCCTGTATTTTCTTTATAATCAAACATTGTAAGGTTATCCTTATTATGTTGTACTATAAATTGGTTAATTATTTCTGATGTATTATCTGTGCTACCATCATTCGCAAAAAAAATTTTGATATTTGGTAACATTATTAGCTTTTCAACTTCCGAAAAATCGAGTCTTTTCGCTTCGTTATAACATGGAATTATAACACCTATTTTGTACATAAGCAGTAGCAAGAAAGTCCATTAATTCGAATATTCAGCTTTTTGAGAAGCATAATGATTTTGAAATCTGTTTTTAAAACAAAATTGATTAAATCTGTTTTAAATTTTCCACCTTCCCAATTGTCTATAGACTCTTTTTGATCTTTTTTACGAGATTTTTCTAACCATCGTAATGCCAATAATGTGAAAAAATAATACCCTTTATCTAATATTTTAAAGTTATTCTTGTTCAATAAATTTTCTAGCTCTGATAGAGAATAACGGCGATAATGTCCTAATAAAATGTCATGATTTGAAAATAATTTTTGAAAAGCAGGAACAGCAAAAAAGAAATAATTACCCGTTTCATTTTGAAGAAAATCTAAAATAATTTTTTCGTCTTCAGTATGTTCCAAAACATCCATACACAAAAATAATGTATTTTTTTGGGTATCATGATTTGCGTAATATTCGCCTAAATTAGAAAGATATTGAACTTGACTATTTTTATTATTTGCTTTTAATTGATTAATGATTTCTTCATTATAAGCGGTATCAATAGCAAAATATTCTGTCGCAAAATTATTCTCTAATAAAGAATGTATTACAAATGCATCGCCACTTCCTATATCTACAATACGATCTATAGGAAATTTAATATTTGTTTGATTTAAGAAATATTTTAAGACATTTTTTCTTGACGTTTCCCATGGATGTCTTTGATAATTCTTTTGATCTGATAACCGATTAAATTCTGATATGTCCATTTTATTTGTGTGTTAATTTTAAAAATAGTAAAAAAGATTACTAAAATAATTTAAATTTTGAATGCTTTGAGTAACTCATAATATTTTTGATTAATAATTTCCCAGCTAAATTCATTTTTAATAGCCATGATATTATTATTTATAAAATCTGGATGTTTATTTTTTTCTTTCTCGGTGTACAATTCTGCCACTTCTTTTGCATTTTTAAAATAAAACGCATTTTCTTTTAAAACTCCTTTGTTAAACTCGTTGTTATTGGCACAAATAAGCGTGTTAGAGGCCATCGCTTCTAATAAAGATGGATTTGTACCGCCAACAGAATGTCCGTGAAAATATAAACGTGAATAATAACGAATATTGTTTAATTCTTCGAGATTATAAATACCACCTATAAATTTGATGTTTGGATAAGCTTTGTATTTATTTTTTAAAAAATCTCCATAAACCGTATCATGTTTTCCTATGACTAAAAAAGGTTCGCTTCGATTTGATTTTACAACACCATCTAAAATCATTTCCAGATTATTTTCTGGTTCAAAACGAGCAATCAAGAGCGAATAGTTTTCTTTTTCGATCTGATATTTTTTTAAAATACGATCATCAGGATTATCAAAAACATTTGCACCATACGCGATGTAAGTTGCGTCTTTATTGTATTTTTCTCTCAGATAAGTTTTAATTCCTAATGAATCTGCAATTAAGTGATCTGAATGTACAGCACCTAATTTTTCGGCATATTTAAGAAAATTCTGAACCTTTTTAGAATACTTAGAACGTTTCCATTCCAGTCCATCCATATTGGTTATAATCTTAGCTTTTTTAGGCATCAACCACCACCAAATTGTACTACTTGTATAACCTAGTTGTAGAATGACATCAAAATTTCTTTTTCGAGCATCTAAAATACAATTCAAATCGTATAAAAATTGTCCTGGCGTTCCCAATTTATCTTCAGGATCTTTACAAGAAATAATATTAACACCTTGAAATGTTTTTTCCTGATAAGGATGTAATGAAGAGTTGTAAACAAATACATCTTCTCCTTTTTCTGCTAGATATACAGCGAAAAATTCTGCAAATTGTTCAAATCCACCATGGTAATTTGGGATACCTCTTGTACCTAATATTGCAATTCTCATTTTAGATAATTTTGACAAATTTTAGCGATATTTTCTACATACCATTTTACATTAAAAGTATCTTTTACTCTTTTGTTTCCATTGTTTCCGTATTCTTTTACAAGCATTTTATCTTTTCCTAAATACGTCATTGCTTCCGCTAATTTATCAAGATTATTAGGCTCAAATTTAATTCCTGTTTCATGATCAATCACAATTTCAGATAAACCACCATGATCGGCAGCAATTACAGGCTTTTTAACTAACATAGCTTCTATTGCAACTAAACCAAAAGGTTCTGGTTCTTTTGATGGAATTACAGCAATATCCATTGCTTCCCAGTATGGAAATACATTTTTTACAAATGAGACAAATTTTACTTTTTCCTCTATTTTGTATTTGGTTATTTTATTTTCCATTTCTTCTAGAAAATCTTCTTTTCCAGGAGTAGGAGAGCCAACGAATAATAATCTTGAGTTTGGATTGTTTTGTTGTACTTGATAAAAGGCATCTATCAAAATTTCTATTCCTTTACGATCACTAATACGACCAATGTTTCCATAAATAACGGTTTCATTATCAACCATAGGAAATAGAGTCGTTCTTAGTTTTATAATTTCTTCTGTAGAAGTTGGTAGAATATCTAAATCGATTCCGTTGTAAACTAATTCTGATTTTTTTTGAATAGCTGTAGAACCATCAACCCAACCATCCATTGTTGTTTTAGAGTTATAGATTACTTTATCAACTAAAGGAGTGTTTAATAAAAAACGATAGATTTTTACAAATAATTTAGGCGAAGTCATAATCTCATGACAGTGCCAAATGTGGTTTGTTTTGTAAAATAAAGCATATAAAATACCTAACATTACAGTAAATGTATTGGAATATATGACTTGAACATTTTCCTTTTTTGCTATTTTTCTTAATTGACGAACACTTGTAAATGAATCTTTAGTTAATTGAAATAAGTAGTTAAAAGAGAACATTTTTTTATGTAATTTAAGTACAGGTAAAAAGTGATAGGTAATATTATTTTTATCAAATTCCTCTGTAAGTAAACCGCGTTCTTGTACAATAACAATAGGCTCTATGTTATAATTATTTTTAAGACCTACAACCAAATCCAATAGTGTTTTATCTGAACCATAAAGCTCTGAGGATTGATTGATAAATATTATTTTATGCATTTTTTTTCTTTATTTAAAATTTCATAATAAGCTAGTAATCCACCAACAAATAATGATTTATTGTCTAATTTTAGATAAAATCCAAGAAAAATCAGTGTAGAGATAAATAAAAATATACCTGTACTATTGATTAATAATTTTACATTATTTAGATATTTATCATCTGTTTTTTCACCTAAAAAAGAGAGATAAAACATACTTGCAAGATAAATAATTAGACCTATTATTCCTGTTTTTAAAAAGACAGTTGTATATCCATTATGTAAAATAGGTGAGTATTTTACTTGGGTAGCATCGTTTGTATGTATTGTTGTTCCATAATTTACGATTGCTCCAAAACCATTTCCAAACCATAGTCCACCATCTTCTTTATTTAAAATTTGTAGAATAGTAATTTTTGTTTCATAAGAGCGGAAATTATCATGGAAACGAGGAGAATCGTCGTTAACGACATATGGATCATAAATTTCCTTAGGAGCATTTTTAATTTTAAATAAAAAGTTCTCAAATCCTGTTGCTGTACGCGAAGGATTCATATCGTAAATTATTTTGTAGGAGAAAATTCCGCATAGGATTAGAGCGGAGATAATAATAATTTTCTTCTTAGAAAGTTGATACAAACCAAATAATCCACATGATATAATGATAAACTGAATCATGTTTGTTCTAGCTAAATATAAACACAATGAAACTCCTATTATAGTTAGTAAAGTGATTCTTTCTCGAGTACTAAGGTTTAATTGAAATTTTTTATGAAATATTAATATGATAACAGCATATGTTTCGAAATCAGAAAAATATCCTCCGTAATATCTTATTTGATGTACATAATTGATATTGTATGTCATAAAAGCATTTGCTAATAAAGCAAAATGAATAATTGATATGACTAATGCTACATAGATAGTTGTTAAGAAAAAATTATTGTCTTTTGATCTGAAACATTGATAACCAATGAGTAATCCGACAATAGGTTTTATAAAGTACGAAATATCGCGTATTATATCATATAAATTGTGTTGATAAAAGAATGCTCTGGTTATACCAAATACAACAAGTGCAAAATAAAATGCACATAAAATAATGATTGTTTTAGAATAATATCTTTTTACTGTAATAAATAAAATGATTAACCAAACAGCTAAACTTAGTTCGTAAAAATTAACATACGAGAAGATAACTGCTATTAAAAATAATAGTTGATAAGGCCATTCGTTAGATAATTTTATTTTCATGTAGGCAAGTGTCTTTTTTTAGATAAAACAAAACTATATAAACTAATTACAATCAATTCTACTAAAATCATTGCCATAAAAGATCCTTTTAATCCAAATAAATATACGAATGTACTCAGAAGTACAATGGATAATATACAAGAAAAATAAATTATTCTCGTATAAACAGAAGATAGGTTAAGTGCAAACATTAGCTGTCTTAGTGCTTGTGAAATAACTAATAATATTGGAACTAAAATGGCTAATCTAAGTAATACAATTAATGATTGTTTATCTTTTGTAGCAACATGAAAATAGGATAAAATATAGTCGCTGAAAATGTAAACAAAAATGCATAATGAAATGATAATTGCAAGATTTGTCAAATGATATAACTTCCAAACTTTAATTCCCTTTTTTAGATTCTTTTCTACCTCAAAGCATACCGTAGGATAACTAAAATTAAAAAACATAAATATAAATGTCCTGAAAATACTAAAAATTTGTTCGATAACACGGTAAATTCCTGCCGCTCCATTACCAGCAAAATAACCTATAATTAAGATTGGAAAATATTGGTAGATAGATAAACAAAATTCTGAAATACATATATTAAAATCTGTTTTCATAATATGTAGCCCGTTTTTTATATTTTGTTTAGTACATCTTAGCTTGTATTTTTTTATAAAATAAAGAAATGAAGTGAAATAAACTAAAACACCACTAAAACCTAAATAGAAATTTGCCCAAATATAATCTTCTCTATTTTTTATAAATAAAAAAATCATCGCAATATATATCGCTTTCGAAAGAATATTAAGAATAGCAATTAGCTTAAAATTCTCTAAACCTTGTAATAACCAATTAGGATTTAATAATTGTGATAAAAGTATAGGCAAGCTTAGAAGTAATAATTTTTTTTCTTGTACACTTGGTATTGATAAAACAATTAGTGTAAATAAAACAGTTAAAATAACAAATATTATAAATTTATATGTATAAATATCCGTTATTTTATTACTCAAAAAAGAATCATCTTTTTTATTTATAACAATATCCTTTGTTCCATTTAAATACGAACTGTAATCAATTATTCCACTTAAAATAAGACATATAGAGAAGGAAATTCCTATTTTTCCTAAACCATCTTCCTTACAAACTCTAATCAAAAAAGGCATAACAATTAAGGGACTCAATAAATTGATTGATTGTCCTAAACCATATATAAAAAAATTGGTTATTTTGGGAGAGATCCTCATGATCCAAAAATTACTTAATCTTTCTTATCAAACTAATTACAATAAATAAACCAATAAGTATTAATGGAAAAATTAAATGATATTTGCCTTTAAATCCTGAATAATCTTCTATATTTTTTGAAAAATCTAATGGCGCAATAATGTATTTTAGATTAGGTATACTTATTTTAAAATAATGATTATCCTCAACAAGTCTATTCTTTTGATTGATCAAATCATTTAATTGTGATTGCTCGTTAATGTAGACAGATGTATTATTTTTTGCCGAACCAGCATTGTTTAAAATACCATCAATTTGTTTGATAATAGAGTCGTTAATAATAACCTTAGCTTTTGTGTTTTCTAAAACTTGAGCTCTAACAGGTTGATAATAATCACTTGTATTTATATATTTTATAATAGCATCTAATACTTTTTGATCAATTTTACCTTTAGCACTAACAGTTATTAAGTGTTTTGGAAAGTTTTTACTTGTTGAAAAATCTTCTGCAACTTTTTTTGCATCATTATTCTCAGATAAAGTATTAAAAATCTCAAAATATTTATCACCTTGATTTAAAAATCTATACAAATCAGATATAGGTTTTACCTCTACTTTATAGATTTTATAAGATGGATCAATCTTATTCTCTTGTAAAAATTCTTGATCATTCTGCTGAATATGAGAGTTTAATAGCGCAACTTTTTCATATAGATAATCAACAGTTTCAAAATTTGGCGTAACAATTATGTTGCTATTATATGCCTTTTCTTTCTTGTTATAATAAAACCCAGCAACAACTCCAATAATTAACAATCCTACAATAATAAAAATATTCTTCTTTATAAAGTCAATTGTTAAAGGAATTATTCTTAATGATTTTATTAAACCATTTTTTAAAGAATTTGAGACTTTTAATAAATCAATTTCATTGTTACTCGTTGAATGAGTAGAGTTATTATCCATTTTTTAAGTGTTTAGTTCAGAATCCTAATATAATATGTTTACTACAAAGTGAATCTTGATAATTAACGTAATTTTTTTAATTTTATTCTATCATTGAATTACAAAAAAAAACCCCAAACAATTTAGCTTAGGGTTTTCGAAAAATAATTCGAAAATATATTATTTATACAAATAAAGATAAATTATCTTTCGTATTTCTTTTCATTTTCGGTTCCAAAGCTAGCGATTTTCATTAACCACCATCCCAATAATGCGCATCCGATGAATGTAAATAACCATCCAAAGATAACACCAACTGGAGATAATAAATGCTCAAAAGTCCATTTACAAATATCACCAATTGCAAAAAATAAATCAGTTATAATTCCCATATCCTACTTTATTGCTTAATTTGCATCAAAGTTAATAAAATGTTGGTTAATCTACTTGACAAACGAAATTTTTTTATACAGATTTTTATCATTGTACTATTTTTTGTGCTTGGAGCTACAAATTTTAATAGTATAAATCTGAGCGATTTAGAAAAAATTGGCGTATTTCTTATTCTGCTTACAATAGGTTTTGTAGGCTATATCGACCGTACAAACGATTTGATAAGTACAACGTCGTATCCAACGTTTTTCTATATTTTATGGATAATGCCTTTTGTTGCGGGGCTATCAGATTATCGTATTGCCGGAAGTTTGTTGCTAATTACCTATATAACAGCACAACTTTTGTATTTCGAATCCGAGAAAAACGATGTTTACAATGCTTTTGACATAGGACTTTTCTTAAGTTTCGCTGTATTATTAAGCCCTCCATTAATTATTTTGGCAGGAGTTGTATTTTTTTATTTTCTAACATTACGATCTGTAGAGCCAAAAATTCCAATTTTAGGATTTTTAGGATTTTTAGTACCAATATTAATCGTTGCTCAGATTAGTTTCTTGTTAGATTATCATTTTCTTTTAGATTTTTATCGTGAACAATTAATGTTAACAATGATACATTTTGAGTTAAAACAACTGTTTTTAATTCCAATCATTGTTATTTTGATCTTATCGATTATTAGTCATGTCAAAAATGTAAATAAACTTACAGCGCAAAAAAAGAGAGTATTTCTTTTGGTGCACTTCATGTTTTATGCAATCGTGGTAACGTATATCTTGTTTGGAGGTAATAACGACACTTATCTTGCCTTTTTAGGCTTTTCGATTATGATTATGTTATCAAGATATATTAGCGAAAGCAAACCAAAAATAGAATGGGTAAAAGAAGCCATTCTTTGGATATTTTTGATTTGCTTACTATTTTATAATTTTTATGATAGAATCCCTCGATTCTTCTCCTTGATTACGGAGGTAAGTTTTTAATTCGAAATTTTCGCCATCAAAAATACCATAGGTAAAATAGTTAATCCAATCACCTAAATTAATATGGCGAGCCTTATCTATAGAAATTTCCATAGGTAAATGACGATGTCCGTAAACCAAATAATCGTACTGTTTACGAACCAATTGTTTTTTACTATATGCAATTAGCCATTCGTTTTCTATACCAAGAAAATGAACGTCTTCATCGCCAGAAATCATTTTATTTTTGCGAGAAGCTGTAATTCCAAGCCACATTGCAAAATCTGGATGAAGAATATAAAATAAGAATTGACAAAACTTGTTTGTAAATACCTTTTTCATGCGTTTATAGCCATTATCTCCAGGTCCTTTTCCATCGCCGTGAACAATGAAAAACTCTTTTCCATTGATGATAAAATCTTGCTTATCTCGAAAAACAATTGCATTTATTTGTTCTTCCAAATAATCTTTCATCCATAAATCATGATTACCTACAAAAAAATAAATAGGAATTCCACGATCAGCAATTTCTGCTAATTTGCCTAAAACACGTACAAAACCTTTGGGAACAACGTGTTTATATTCAAACCAAAAATCAAATAAATCGCCAATTAGAAATAAAACACCACAATCTTCTTTTACTTCGTCCAACCATTTTACAAATAATTTTTCGCGAACAAGACTATCTTTTTCGTTCGGAGCACCAAAATGATGATCCGACGAAAAATAAGCTTTTTTTCCTTCAGCTAACTGAATTTTTATTGGTTGTCCTCCGCTAACCATTCTGCATACGAATTTTCAGTTTCGTGTAATTTTAGAGCTACCAAATCAATGTTTTCAGGTAATAATGGCTTCAATTTATCAACAATCCACAAAATCATGTTTTCTGCAGATGGCTGATAATCTGTAAAAACAACCATGTGTCCTTCTGCTAATAATTTTTCGCCTAAACTTTTATGTGGTGAATTTTGATTCAATAAAATAGCATGATCAAAAAGATTAACAACCTCTTTGTTCACGATTTTCTTTAAATCTCCAAAATCCATTACCATTCCTAATTTTACATCATCTAAATCTTCAGATGGTTTTCCTTTTACTGTTACAAACAATTTGTAAGAGTGTCCGTGTATATTTTTACATTTTCCGTCGTAACCATGCAATGCGTGTGCAGTTTCGAACGTGAAAGCTTTTGTAAGTCGTATGATTTTCATTAAATTTATAAATAAACTTTAATTTGCAAAGGTAATGGAAATCAAAACAATCGTAAATTCTTTGGTTGATTTATTTTTCCCGATGCGTTGTATAGGCTGTCAAGAGGTTATACAGCCTTCGCAAAATCTTTGTGTTTTATGTTCTACTCAGCTACCTTTAACACATTGGGAATTTAATCAAAACAATATTGCTTTCTCTCGATTAAGAAATTTATGTGAGATAGAAAAAGCATTTTCATTATTACATTTTAAACATCATAATGTTACGCAAACTGTTTTACATGAAATGAAATATAAAAATCGTCCAGAAATTGGTCTAGATTTAGCTCAATTAATAAAGTTTGATTTGAGCAAATATGACGGAATAATTCCTATTCCTCTTCATCCAAAACGATTAAAAAAGAGAGGTTATAATCAGGTAGAAGATTTTGCACGTAGATTAGCAGAAATCAATCAAATTAATTATTTTGGAGATGGTTTAACTCGAGTAAAATATCATTTTTCTCAAGTTAATGAGGATAAAGCACATCGATTAGAAAATTTAAAAGATACTTTTGAAATCAATTCAAATCTCAAAGCAGGACACTATATTTTGATTGATGATGTTGTAACAACTGGTGCTACAATTGCTTCAGCTGTTCATCTATTCAATAAAAATTCAAATTTTAAGATAAGTGTAATCACCATTGCTTGTGCTTAATAACAAGCTTTTTATTAACTTGCACACATGAATAAGACGACACGTTTTTCGCTTTTAATGATAACCTTAATTACGGTTTTATCTTGTGCTAGACAAGGTTCTCCAACTGGTGGACCAAAAGATGAAACGCCTCCGGTTTTTATAAATGCAGATCCAGATACATTGGCAACCAATGTTGATGTTAATATAAAAGAAGCGATTATCAATTTTGATGAGTATGTGGTACTGAAAGAATATAGCAAAAATGTTGTTGTATCGCCATCGTTTCAAATACCGCCAATTGTAACGCCTCAGGCTATGGCAAAGAAATTTATTTCGATAAAATTTCAAGAAGAATTATTACCAAATACAACATATAGTTTCAATTTTGGTGATGCGGTTCAGGATTTTAATGAAAATAATAAATTATCAAACTTTCAGTATGTTTTTTCGACAGGAGATTTTATTGATTCATTAAAAATAGCTGGACGAGTAAATTCTTCTTATGATTTTAAACTACCAGAAAAGGTTTTAGTTGGTTTGTATAAAGTAAATGAGGAGTATAAGGACAGTATCGTTTTACAAAAAAAACCTTATTACATTGCGCGTGTTAATGAAAAAGGTGAATATCAATTAAATTATTTGGCAGCTGGTAAATACAAATTGATTGCCTTTGAGGATAAGGTTGAAAATGTACAATTTGATTTTGGAAAAGAACGTTTTGCGTTTAAAAATGATCCAATCGAGTTAAAAGAAAATCAACAAGAAAACTTAAATCTATTTAATCAAAAACCTGCATATCGCAAGCCCGAAGCAAGTTTTAAAAGAAATGGATTGATTGTTTTCAAAACAACTGGTGCAACAGATGATGTAACAATTACATCTCTTTCTAAAGAATTTAAAACAGCAACTATTGAAAAATTTCCGAAGAAAGATTCTATTAATTTTTGGTTTAATCCAAAGGTTGATACCATTGTAGGAAAATCGGGACGTTTTAATTTTCTTGTTCAACATAAAGATAAAAAAGATACAATAACTGCCTTGTATACAAAGTCGGCTGAGGAATATAAGTTAGAATTTAAACCTCTTAATGATAAAAAATTAGCACCAAATAAAGCGTTCAAAATACAAGGAACAGCACCAATTGTTGCCATAGATCATACAAAAATTCATGTTTTCAAAGATTCGATAGCCATTCCATTCAAAGTATCTATTGATACGATTAATCGTCAAAATGTCTTGTTTAGTTTTGAAAAAGCGTTGGATCAAAATTTTGAAGTGAATATCTATCCAAAAGCTTTGACTGATGTCTTAGGTGAAAAAAATGATACATTGGCTTATCCAATAAAAACGGGAACGCGAGGTGATTTTGGACATTTAAAATTAACGGTTCAGAATGCTCCGACAAAACCATTTATTTTACAATTTTTGAAAGCAGATAAAGATTTTACGATTCTTGATGAAATTTATAATCCAGCAGGGAAAAATTATTTTGAATTTAATTTTATTGAACCAGGTGAATATCTTTTTAGATTATTGGTTGATGAAAATGCAAATGGAAAATGGGATACGGGCGATTTCTTGACGGGACTGCAACCAGAGCCAATTTATCTATATCCAGAGCCAATAAAAGTACGCGCAATGTGGGATGCTGCCGAAACATGGGTTTTAGGAGAAGCCAATCAACCTGTTGCTTTACCTAGTGATAATCCAGATTCGGATAAAAATAGAATACGAAAAGGACAATTGAAAGAAGGCGAGGAGCGAACGACTTCTGGAAAAGGAAATAATAAAAAAGTAGGAGAATAATCTTCTACTTTTTTTACGTTTAATCTATTGAAACAACATGCGATAAATATCTTCAACTTTAGAGATTCTAACAATTTTAATTCCAAAATCGGTGTCTTTAATTTTGTTATATTTTGAAACAAAAATAGCATCAAAACCTAATTTTTCGGCTTCGGTAATTCGTTGTTCAACACGGTTTACAGCACGTATTTCTCCACTCAAACCAACTTCGCCAGCAAAACAACAATTATCTGGAACCGCAGAATCCTCACTCGACGATAAAATTGCAGCAATAACAGCCAAATCTATTGCAGGATCATCAACACGAATACCACCTGTTATGTTAAGGAAAACATCTTTCATATTCAATCGGAAACCAGCACGTTTTTCTAAAACAGCCAATAACATGTTTAATCTTTTTGCATCAAAACCAGTTGCAGTACGTTGTGGCGTACCATAAACAGCAGTTGAAACTAAGGCCTGAATTTCAATTAACATCGGACGAACACCTTCTAAAGTCGCTGCAATTGCATTTCCACTTAGTAATTCATCTTTCTTTGTGATTAAGACTTCGGACGGATTCGTAACTTCTCGTAAACCCGCACCTTGCATTTCATAAATTCCGATTTCGGCAGTCGAACCAAAACGGTTTTTATTGGCACGTAAAATTCGATAAATATGATTACGATCGCCCTCAAATTGTAGTACGACATCTACCATGTGTTCCAAAATTTTTGGTCCAGCAATTACACCTTCTTTGGTAATATGACCAATTAAAATAATGGGTGTATTGGTTTCTTTTGCATATTGAATTAGCTCAAAAGTAGTTTCTCTAATTTGCGAAATACTTCCAGGAGAAGATTCTACATAAGACGTCTGTAAAGTTTGCACAGAATCTACAACAATCAGTTGAGGATGAATTTCTTTTGCGTGCGTAAATATTTTTTGAGTATTTGTTTCAGGTAAAATAAAACATTGATCAGATTCAATTCCGATGCGTTCTGCACGAAGTTTTACTTGCGAAACAGATTCTTCTCCAGAAACATACAAAATTTTAATCGTATCTAATTTTAGGGCAACTTGTAACATCAGTGTCGATTTACCAACACCAGGTTCTCCACCAACTAAAATTACCGATCCAGGAACAATTCCTCCACCTAAAACTCTGTCTAATTCTTGGTTTTTAGTCGAAATACGAATTTCACCTAACGGATTTATTTCCCTAATGTTTAATGCAAAAGTTTTCTCTTTTTTCTCCGATTTATCTTTCCACGTCTTTTTGTCTTCGCCTTTGTCTACAATTTCTTCTACAATGGTGTTCCATTCTCCACAACTTTTGCATTGTCCCATCCATTGAGAGGTCTGTGTACCGCAGTTTTGACAGAAAAAAGTAGTTTTTGTTTTAGCCATAGTTTAAAATTATCTAACAAAAATAAGCTTTTATAGCGACAAGATATGGTGTTTAATTTGTGAAAAATTTTAATACAACAATCAAAAATAGTTAACAATAAATCGCTTTTTTAACACTTTTTGAACTTTAGATAAAGTTGAGTTAAATATTGAATTTCAATTGTTTTCTCGATTATTTTTAATGAAATAATTTAACCTAAATGAATAGAACTTTACTTTACAATTTATTTTTTCTTTTTAGCATAACAATACACGCTCAATCAACTTTAATTTCGGGAAAAATTATTGTGGATGATGCTGATGAAATTATCAATCTCGATGGCTTTTTGATTGAAAATACGACAACAAATGCTCGTACAAAAGCCGACGAAAATGGTTTGTTTTCTATAAAAGTGAACGAAGGTGATGAATTAATTTTTAAACAAATCGGAATTATAGAACGTCAAATAAAAATCACTAAAAATATGATTAACAAAGGTTTTATTGATGTTCATGTAAATATTGAAGTGATAGAATTGGCGGAAACAAATATAAAACCACTCAAAAAATATTGGAAAGATAACGTAAGTAAAGAAGAAACTCAATCACAAAAAATAAATAGAAGTTTGGGAATTAATGAAGAGTTTAAAAATGATTTGGTAAAAGGATATTTTGTAGCAGGCTATCTTCGGAGTTTGGGCGTGACAGTTCGTTATGAAAACGTTATAGCTTTATTAGATCAGATTTCTGATAAAGAAATTCAAAGATATAAATACTTTTTAAAAACAACTAAAAAAGACAAATACAATCAGATTTCATTATTAAATAATTATTTCACAGACTATTATTTTACAAATGATTTAAAAATACCGAAAGGAAATATTCTCCAATTTCTTGATTATTGTTATACAGATTTTAAAATTGGAAGTTTATTGAAAAATAATCAATTTAACCAGATTTCATTAATCTTAGAAGAGCAGGCGCCAATATATTTGAACAAAATGAACTTAAAACCTTTACTAAATGATTAAACCTTTATTTTTTAGCTTATTTTTTCTTTTTAGTCTAACAATACACGCTCAATCAACTTTAATTTCGGGAAAAATTATTGTGGACGATGCTGATGAAGTCATCAATCTTAATGGTTTTGTGATTGAAAATAGCACAACAAATGCTCGTACAAAAGCCGACGAAAATGGTTTGTTTTCTATAAAAGTGAATGAAGGCGATGAATTAATTTTTAAACAAATCGGAATTATAGAACGTCAGTTAAAAATCTCTAAAAATATGATTAATAGAAGTTTTATTGAAGTTCATGTAAATATTGAAGTGATAGAATTAGCAGAAACTAATATCGCTAATTTGAATAAAGACATGTTGAATAATCTTGGAAAAGAAAAATCGCTTCAAGAAAAGTTAAATGACAAAATGGATATTTCTTCAATTGATTTTAAAGCTTCGCTAAATCTTAATCATGAAGATGCAAAAGTGCGTAGAACAATAAGTCAAGTTGGTGGAGTTAATTTGATGGGATTATTTAATATTTTCAAAAATCCAGTAAAAAGATTAAAAAAAGTAGATAAAATTGAAAAGAACAAACATGATGTTTTGCTTGATTTACAAAAATTTTATACAGTGAATTACTTTGTAAATGACTTGAAAATTCCACAAGGAAAAATCATTGATTTTTTGGATTATTGTTATTCAAATTTTAATTTCTATCAATTGTTAGAAGCGAATAATTACGACGAAATTCTATTTATAATTGAAGAACAAGCACCAATTTATTTGTCAAAAATAAAAGAGAATGAATAAGTTTTTATTAACATTATTACTTAGTTGTGTAAGTTTTGTAGTCTTTGCTCAAAACGTTTTAATCACAGGAAAAGTGGTGGTTGATGACGGTATTGCGGGACAAGATGCGATAAATAATATTTTGGTGCAAAACCAAACTACAAATGCAGAAACGTTGACGAGCCCAAAAGGAATTTTTTCTATAAAAGTTTCTGTTGGCGATGAATTAATTTTTACACATGATTTTTACAAAGAACGCTCTATTAGAATTATACAAGACATTTTGACAAAAGGAATGTTGACGGTTCATCTTAATATTGAAACGATTGAGTTGGCTGAGGCAAATATTATTACGTTAGATAAAAATTTGAAGAATAATATTAAGTTCAAATATGATAAAATTGATGAGCTTTATAAAAACTTGAATTTAGGAATTGATCCAAATTTACGTTTCAGGAAAATTAATCCCAATGCATCGTCAAGTATCGGAAATGTAGGAATTTTAAATCCCGCAGCGTGGATTTCGGTTATTTCAGGACAGAGAAAGAGGGAGAAAAAACAGTTTGATTATTTTGAAAAAGTAGATAAAATAAAAGATTTAGAAAATTATTTTACCAAAAACTATTTTGTCGAAAGTTTAAAAATTCCAGAGAATAAAGTAAATGAATTTGTGACTTATTGTTATTCAGATTTTGAATTAGATAAATTGATAAAAGAAAATAATTACGATAAAATAACACAAATTTTAGAAGAACAAGCGCCGATTTATTTGTCAAAATTAAAAGAGAATGAATAAATTTTTATTAACATTATTGCTTAGTTGTATAAGTTTTGTAGTCTTTGCTCAAACTGCTTTAATCACGGGAAAAGTGGTGGTTGATGATGGTGTTTTTGGACAAGATGCGATAGATAATATTTTGGTGCAAAACCAAATGACAAATGCAAAAATATTTACAAATGATAATGGAATGTTCTCTATAAAAGCTTCTGTTGGCGATGAATTAATTTTCACTCACGATTTTTACAAAGAGCGAACAATCAAAATTACAGCAGATATTTTGACAAAAGGAATGTTAACGGTTCATCTTAATATTGAAACGATTGAGTTGGCTGAAGCAAATATTCTGACATTAGATAAAAATTGGAAACAGAATATAAAAATAGAGGAAACAAGTCAAACAAAAATGTATAACAGTTTGGGTTTAGATCCTAATATGCAATATCATAAAGTGAATCCAAATGCAACTTCTACTATTTATCACAATGGATTTAGTCGAGATCCAGCTTTATGGATTTCAATGCTAACTGGACAAAGAAAAAAAGATAAAAAAATAGATCAATATTTCAAAAAAGTGAATAAAATAAAGGACGTAGAAAATTATTTTACAGCTAATTATTTTATCGAAAGTTTAAATATTCCAGAGAATAAAGTCAGCGATTTTGTAACCTATTGTTACGCAAATTTTGAATTAGAGAAATTGGTAAAAGAAAATAATTACGATAAAATTACCCAAATATTTGAAGATAATGCACCTAAATATCTCGAAATGATAAATAAGAAAAGTTAAATCTAAAATTTAGAAATTATGATAGAAGTAGCCGTTTTAATTTCAATTAACATCTTATTTTTTGTAATAATGAAAGTTATTTACAAAATAAATCCGTGGGAAATAAACAAAATGATTAAACTTTGGAATAGAAAATTCGGGATATAAAGTTTCTTTTTATTTCGTAGAATCTCGTCTAATTCTAGCAATTTTGTAAATAGCTATTAATCCAAAAGTTATCATAGAAATAACCTGAGCTATATAAAGTATTAACCCAAAATAATCGCCAATTGCTCTACCTTCGTCTTGATTTCCACCTTTTGCTAAATATACTGCCGAAAAAGCGATAGACATAACATACGGATAAGCTAAACCGCCAGAAACAGGTAAAATCATACCCAAAGAACCTGCAATTAAAAGGAATAAACCTTCTGCAACACCAAAATTTTGTGTGTCAGGAAATGCAAAGAAAACCAAGTATGTCATTAGAAAATAGCAAAACCAAAGTGCAAAAGAATAGAAGATAAATAAACCACGCTTTTGTAATTTTGAGATAGATTTTATTCCTTCCCAAAGACCAAGAAGAAAGGTTTTTATTTTCTCGAAAAATTTGGTTTGACTTATTTTTTTCCAGAAAATTATAAGCAATAAAAGTCCTAAAAATAGTATTCCTAATGCAATATAATATTTCAAAAAAGATGGTTCTGAACTGGATTGATGTGCTTTTTCTTTATTTCCTAACTCGATGAACTTCATCAAGGTTTCATAATTAAAAATAAGTGTCAAAGTAAAGCTCAATCCTAAAAATAAAAGATCAATTACACGTTCTAAAACAACTGTTCCAAATGATTTTTCGAATGGTACTTTTTCCATTTTATACAAACTTGTTGCACGTGCCACTTCACCGCTTCTAGGAATGGTAAGATTCATAAAATAAGCGAAACAAATTGCCCAAAAACCAGATGAAGTTTTGGTATTATAACCCATTGGATGTAGTAGGAGATTCCAACGAGAAGCACGAATCCAGTAGGTTAAAATACTGATTGCCATAGAAGCAAAAATCCAAAAATAATTGGTTTCTGTTAATACGTTTGCTACTCGTTCAAAATCAATTTGCTTCACTGTTATCACAACAAAAAATAGTGCTAACAATGAAGCAATGATTAAGAAGAGAGATTGTTTTATCTTACTCTTCATAAATTTTTTATAAAATTAATTATCTAATCTAAACGATTGTTGTCATTAGGGAAAACAATTGTTGGTTCGTATGTTTTTGCCTCTTCAAAATCCATCATTGCATACGTGATAATAATTACTGTATCACCAACTTGTACTCTACGTGCTGCAGGCCCATTCAGACAAATTTCACCACTTCCACGTTTTCCTTTAATGATGTATGTTTCAAAACGTTCTCCATTTTCTTGAACTACGATCTGTACTTTTTGACCAACAACCATATTTGCCGCATCTATCAAATCTTCATCAATAGTAATACTACCAATATAGTTTAATTTTGCGTCTGTTACTTTTACTCTATGTATTTTAGAGTGAAATACTTCTATCATCATAATTTTGTAAAGTTACGCTGAACTTAATAATTTCAAAACTTGTTCCAATTATTTTTAATTGATTCCAAGATTTTGTTAAGTTTTATGTTTAAAATTTTATATTATCAATTAATCGAACATCGCCTGCATAAGCCACTACAAAACCTCTAATGTTCTTAGCTTCAGAAAAATGTTGAATAGTCTCTAAGGTATTTTCATTTGTTATTTCGAAATACTCTAACTTGAATGGAGATTGTGTAAATTCATCTTTGACAAATTTTATGACTTCAGTAACATCTTTTCCATCATTTTTAAGCGCTACAGCTTTTGATAAAATTGAATAAATTTGTGGAGCATCATTAGTTTCTTGCTCAGATAAACGCGCGTTTCTTGAGCTGAATGCTAATCCTGTATCTGCTCTGTAAATTGGCATCGGAACAATTTCTACATTTAGATCTTCTTGTTTTACCATTTCTTGTATGATACGAACTTGCTGAAAATCCTTTTCTCCAAAATATGCACGTGTTGGCTTGGCTGCTCTAAATAACTTAGAAACAATTGTCGCTACGCCGTCAAAGTGACCTGGGCGAGAAGCTCCCTCCATAACCTTGTCTATTGTGCCAAAATCATACTTTTTTGCAACTTCTCCTGTTGCATAAAGATCGTTTACAGTAGGTAAATAGATAAAATCGCAACCATTTTTTGTTAACAATTCGATATCTTTTTCTTCTGTACGAGGATATTTTTCTAAATCTTCTGGGTTGTTAAATTGTGTCGGATTGACAAAAATGCTTACAATTGTGTAGTCATTTTGAGCTTTAGAAGCTTTAACCAAAGACATGTGTCCTTCGTGTAAAGCGCCCATTGTAGGGATAAAGCCAATGGTTTTGTTTTGGTTCTTTAACTCGACGATTGCGGGAGTTAATTTTTCCTTTTCGTTAAATATAACCATAACGCTGATTGTTAAAAAAAAACTAATATAGTTGCAAAGCTACTATAAGCAAATAATATATCAACATTTTTTTGTAATTTTGTGCCTTATTATTATTTAGGAAAATAGAGTATAAAATTATGGAAGGAAAGCGCATATTGTATGTAACAACAGAAATGGTACCTTACTTTCCTGAAAATCCGATGTCTTCTCAAGCATTAGATTTGCCTAAACTTATGCAGAGCAATGGTGCGGATGTTCGCATCTTTATGCCACGTTTTGGAGCAATCAACGAAAGAAGACACCAATTACATGAAGTAATAAGACTTTCAGGTATGAACATGATAATTAATGATTTGGATCAGCCATTAATCATTAAAGTGGCGTCTGTTCCAGGGGAAAGATTACAAGTGTATTTTATTGATAACGACGAATATTTTAAACGTAAAGAAGTTTACGGAGAAGATAATCAACAATTCTCGGATAACGACGAACGTTCAATCTTTTTTGCGAAAGGAGTTTTAGAAACAGTTAAAAAATTAAATTGGAAACCAGATGTAGTTCACGTTATGGGCTGGATGTCTAGTTTAGTTCCTTTGTATCTAAAGAAATATTATTCTGACGATCCATTCTTTCAAGATGCAAAAGTTGTAGTTTCTTTATTTGACAACGCTTTTGAAGGAGAATTAGATACAGAATTAGTAAATAAATTAGCTTTTGATAACATAGAAGCTGATGTAAAACAATTTTTAGAAAACCCAACACATTTAGGTATGATACAATCTTCTTTGCAATATGCTGATGCAGTAGCAAAGGGTGAAGATATTATTCCTGAAGATGTTAAAAACTATATCAACCAACAAAATATTCCTTTATTAGATTATTGCTCTAAAGAAGAAGCAAAAGAAGTTTACAATAACTTTTATCTAGAGGAAGTAATGAACTCTAATTAAAATCTGTTTAGATTAATGAAAAATTTTTTGAATGTTCTATCTGTATCTATTGCTATGGTAATAGCAATGGGAGCAGTTGTTTCGTGTGAAGATGAAGCTTTAGGATTAGGTAATAATGTAATTGGTGGTGAAGCTGATGGTAATGTAAGATCATTAGATGTAATTGCCTATAATGACACTGTTGATACAATTAGATCTGATCGATTTGTTTTACAAAATGCTACATTTGGTGTTTACAAAGAAGGCGTATTCGGATCTACATCATCTAAATTTTATGCTCAATTTAGACCAAGTACTATTGGTGATACTGACTTTGGAAAAGAGCCAAAAGTTGACTCTGTAAGGTTAATTATTCCAGTTTTTTATAATACAACAGCAAAGCCGATTTCTAGAGATATAATTAAGTTGACTAAAATAAACCCTCCAAGTACAAAAATAGAGGATGCAGATACAATTTTAATTACAACAAAATATGCAGTAGATTCATTGTATGGAAATAAAGACCTGAAAATGACGCTTAAAGTTCGTGACATTAATACGCCTTTATTTAGAGATACAAAATATTTTTCAAAATTAGACGGATCTCAATCTCCAATTACAACAAACTCTACTACAATAGGAACATTAACAGTTGGTTCTACTGTAGAAAATAAAGTTGTTAAAGTTAAAAATGCAACAACATCAATTTATTCAGAAACGGTAGGTTATAAAATTTCGTTAGATAACGATTATTTTAATGAAAAGATTGTTAAAAATGCTAAAACAGGACTAATTGGTGACTATGCAACATTTATTCGTGAAAACATCAAAGGATTTGAGTTTTCTGTTGAAGAAGACAATGGCTTTATTGTAAATTTTAAACCAAATGGCATTAGTATGAATATGTATTATTCATACAAAAATCCAGTTGATAAAAAAGAAGGTGAAAAAAATTATAAAGAACGTCTAAGTTCTACTTATGGCTTTGATTTTGCTAATCAATGGACAGTTGGAGGAGGATCTAATGTTTTAGTTAATCAAATCAAGAATGATTTTAATGGAACAGCTTTTGGTAATGCGGTTGCAAATCCAAATAAAACAGAAGGTGATGCACGTTTATACTTAAATGGAATGAGCGGAAGCCAGGTCAATTTAAAATTTAATCAAACTCAGATTGATTCAATTAAAAGTGATGTGAAAAATAGAGGAATGGTTATTATCGGAGCTAAATTGAAATTTTTCCTTGATAATGAAACAAACAAGTTTCCAAAACCACCTTATATCGTTGCTTGGAATAATTATAAAAAAGACAGTAAAAATATAAGCGAATTATATTCGGATGTATTAGATTTTTATAACGCTTATCCAAATTCTGTACACTTTAATCCAATGATAAAAGGCGATACAGATTATTATACAATTGATGTTACTAAACATCTAAAAAGTATGGTCGAAAAAGGTACAGCATACGATAATCAATCTATGATTATTGCAATGGGTAACTTTATTACATCTGTTACTGATGCAACAACAATCAATAGTGTAAACCCGTACCAAAATAACAGAGCATATAATCCGTACCGAATTGTTTTACATGGAAATAAATCGGAAATTGAAGCTAAAAAATTAAAACTTTTAGTATATTACTCTGTTAAATAAAATAAACTTAAATACTATAAATATATGTGTGGAATTGTAGGATATATTGGACCACGCGAAGCGTATCCAATTATTATAAATGGACTTAAAAGACTAGAATATCGTGGATACGATAGTGCTGGTTTAGTCCTGTCAACTGGTTCTGATTTTGAATTAGTTAAAACAAAAGGAAAAGTTTCAGATTTAGAAGGAATTTCTACATCTTTAGATAAAACTCCACATATTGGAATTGGACATACACGTTGGGCAACACATGGTGTGCCAAATGATGTAAATTCACATCCACATATGTCAAACAACGGACGTTTAGTCTTGGTTCATAATGGAATTATAGAAAATTATGAATCGATAAAAAAATTATTAAAAGAAAAAGGATATGTTTTTCACAGTGATACTGATACAGAAGTTTTAGTTAACTTTATTCAGTTTTTTCAAGAAGAACAAAACTTAAATCTTACAGATGCTGTTCGTTTAGCTTTGAATGAAGTTATTGGAGCTTATGCAATTGCTGTTTTAGATAAAGAAGAAAAAGATACAATTGTTGTAGGTCGTTTAGGATCTCCATTAGCAATAGGTATTGGTGAAGATGAATTTTTCGTGGCTTCAGATGCTTCTCCATTTATAGAATTTACGAAAGATGCTATTTATTTGGAAGATGGTGATATGGCAACGATTACTTTAAATAATGAAGTTGACATTCGTACAATCAAAAATAATGAGCCAGTATCTCCAGATATTCAAGAGTTACAATTAAATATTGAAGCAATTGAAAAAGGTGGTTACGAGCATTTCATGTTAAAAGAAATCTACGAACAACCTCGTTCTATTCGTGATACAATGCGCGGACGTCTTTTAGTAGACGAAGGTGTTATCAAAATGGCTGGTATTTGGGATCATCAAGAGAAATTCTTGAATGCGAAACGTATCATCATTGTAGCTTGTGGTACATCGTATCATGCAGGTTTAGTTGCAGAATATATGATCGAAGATTTCGCTCGTATTCCTGTAGAAGTAGAATATGCATCAGAGTTCCGTTACCGTAATCCAATTATCAACAAACATGATGTTGTGATTGCAATTTCACAATCAGGAGAAACGGCAGATACATTAGCTGCGCTAAAATTAGCAAAAGAAGCAGGTGCATTTATCTTTGGTATTAACAATGTTGTAGGATCTTCTATCGCTCGTATTACAGACGCAGGAGCTTATACACATGCTGGTCCAGAAATTGGTGTTGCTTCTACAAAAGCATTTACAGCTCAGTTAACTATTTTAGCTTTAATCGCTTTAAAATTAGGAAAACATAACGGAGAATTATCGTCAGAAAAATTCAACTTGTTAACAAGAGAATTAGAGCGTATTCCAGAATTAGTTCAACAAATTTTAATTAACTGTGAAGGTGTAATTGATAAAATTGCAGAGAAATACAAAGACAATAAAAATGCGATTTATTTAGGACGTGGATACAACTATCCATCAGCTTTAGAAGGAGCATTAAAACTGAAAGAAATTTCTTATATCCACGCAGAAGGTTATCCAGCAGCAGAAATGAAGCACGGACCAATCGCTTTGTTAGATGAAAATATGCCAGTTGTAGTTATTGCAACGAAAAAAGGATATTACGAGAAAGTTGTTTCTAATGTACAAGAAATAAAATCTCGTAGTGCAAAAGTTATTGCAATTGTAAACGAAGGAGACGAGCAAGTAACTGCTATGGCAGATGATTTTGTTGTAATTCCTGAAACTGCAGAAGAATTTTCTCCAATCTTAACAGCTATTCCATTACAATTATTATCATATTGGATTGCCGTTAAATTAGATAAAAATGTAGATCAACCACGTAACTTAGCTAAGTCGGTTACTGTAGAATAATATTTACTCTATAAACGAGTTTTTTAAGGGATGATTTCAAAATCATCCCTTTTCGTTTTTATTAAAATAATTTTATTATTAATTTCACAAAAAATAACATCATGTTTACAGGTATAATAGAAGGAGTAGGAAAAATTATGAAGTTAGAAAAAGATCAATCTAACTTAAATTTATGGATTGAAGCCGATTTTGTAAACGAATTAAAAATAGATCAAAGTGTTTCACACAACGGTGTTTGCCTAACTGTAGTCGATTTTAAAGATGACCTTTACAAGGTTACAGCAATAGACGAAACTTTACTGAAAACAAACTTTAACACTTTAAAAGAAGGTGATTTAATCAATTTAGAACGATGTTTGATTATGAATGGTCGTATTGATGGTCATATCGTTCAAGGACATGTGGATCAAACTGGTAAAATAGTTGCAGTAGATAATCAAGATGGTAGTTTTTTGGTAACAGTTGCCTATGATGAAGCTTCGACAGGAAATGTAACCGTAGAAAAAGGATCTATTTGTTTAAATGGAATTAGTTTAACAGTTGTAGATAGTAAAGTAGGGCAATTTTCTGTTGCTATAATTCCATATACATGGGAATTTACAAATCTTAATCACGTAAAAGTTGGTGATACCATGAACCTTGAATTTGATATAATCGGAAAATACGTCAAAAGATTATTTCAAAAATAATGATTAGAAGAAAAAATAACTTATCGCTTCCAGTTCGTATTATCATTTATATGGTAACGATTCTTCTATTTACAGCAGGTTCGATATTGGTTATTACGGCGAGTCATTTTAATAATCAAACAAAACGATATCACGAAGATATTCTACGTCGCAAAGAAAAATCTGTTCTTAGTGCAATTGATTATGAAATGGATAATTATCCAGGTATTGCAACAAAGGATAATATACACATAATATTAGAGGATAAAATCATGCAAATTGCAGACATCAACAAGCTTAATATTGTGGTGTATGATTTGCGTGGAAATAAAATTTTAACAACTGAAGCCAAGACATCAACTTTTAATGTTTTACCACAGGATATTCTAAATAAACTACGAACATCCAATGAATTGGTCATTACACATAAAGAAAATGGAGATCAAGGCACCATGTATTCTTCCTACAGTTATATCAAAAATTATTATAACGAAAATGTTGCTGTAATCTGTCTTCCTTATCAATCTAACGACGATTTTATGCAAGAAGATATGTTTACGCTTATTGGTAGTTATGGGCTTGCATTTGGCGTTATTTTATTGTTTGGTACACTGGCTGTATACTTTGTAACAAAGCGAACACTTAACCAAATTTGGTCGTTTGCAGATCGTATTCGCGAAACCGAAGTTATCGTAAACAACATGCCGATTCGTTATGATGGAAACGATGAAATAAAAGTTTTAGTTGACTCGTATAACGATATGCTTTTCAAACTGAAAGAACAATCAGAATTAATTGTAAAGCAAGAAAGAGAAGAGGCTTGGCGCGATTTTGCCAGACAAGTAGCACATGAAATAAAGAATCCATTAACACCAATGAAGTTGATGATTCAGAATTACATGCGAAAGTTTGATCCAAGTGATGAGCATTTAACAGAAAAAACAATGCGAACAGGAAATATATTGTTGCAACAAATAGAAACAATTTCTGCAATTGCCGAAGCTTTTTCTGATTTTGCAAAAATGCCTTCTCGTAACGATGAAAAGATTGATATTATTGATGTTGTAAAGAATGCACTTTATGTTTTCCCAATGGATTATGTAGAATTTAATTATTCTCCTGAAGTAATTTTAATGCATTTTGATAAACAATATCTAAATAGAGTTATCACAAACATTACAAAGAATGCATTTCAGTCGATTCCAAAAGATCACGAAGCAAAAGTAAAAGTAGATGTTGTTTTGACCGATGGTTTTTTACATATCACCATAAATGACAATGGTTCTGGAATTCCAGTAGAGGCACAAGATTCTATTTTCGTACCAAAATTTACAACCAAAAATAGCGGAATGGGAATTGGTTTACCTATGGTCAAAAAAATTATTGATGATTATGATGGAACAATTCGTTTTGAATCTAAAGTTGGAGTAGGAACAACATTTTATATCTTGATTCCTTATCATGAATAGAAAACCTTTTAAGTTTAAACAGTTCTCTATTTTTCAAGATAAAACAGCCATGAAAGTCGGAACAGACGGAGTTTTGTTAGGAGCTTGGGCAGATTGTCTTGGTAAAGATGTTTTAGATATAGGAACAGGAACAGGATTAATTTCGATGATGTTGGCGCAAAGATTTCCTCAATCACAAATTGATGCAATAGAAATTGACGAAAATGCATATTATCAAGCCAAAGAAAATTTCGAAAATGCACCATTTCAGAATCGTTTATCCATTTATTTTACGTCTTTACAAACGTATAAAACCGATAAAAAATATGATTTGATTGTAAGTAATCCGCCTTTTTTTACCGTAAATGATCTAAATGAATTTGATGCTCGTAAACAAGCTCGTCAAGAAGAAACACTTACATTTTCTGATTTATTAAAGAAAACAGCCTTATTATTGAACAAAGACGGTTTAGCTAGCTTTATTATTCCACATGACCGAATGTTAGAGTTTTGTGCGATAGCAGCTGAAAACGCTTTAAAAGTATCAAAAACAACACAAATTAAAGGAAATGAAACTTCTCCAATCAAAAGAGTTTTGTTAGAATTTAGTTTTGAAGAAAAAGAGATAAAAGAAAATCTACTTACAATAGAAGTTGAACGTCATCAATACACAGAAGATTATATCAATTTGACAAAAGATTTTTATCTAAAAATGTAAGAAAAATAAATTATTGAAAATAAAAAAACGTCGAAACTTAGTTTTGACGTTTTTTGTATCTATAAAATCTAATAAAATTAGATTGTTGGTCCTCCAGCTAATAAATCAGCAGTAGCAAATTCTTCGAATTTTTTGAAGTTAGCTTTAAATTTGTCTGCTAATTCTTTCGCATTTGCTTCGTAAGCTTCTGTAGAGTCAAAAGATGTAGCAGGATTTAATTGTTCTGAAGCAACATCTGCAATTGCAACTGGAACTTCAAATCCAAAATAAGGATCTTTTCGGAATTCTCCTTTGCTTAAATCTCCACTTAAAGCAGCATTAATAACGGCACGAGTATCTTTTAAAGACATACGTTCCTTTTTACCATTCCAACCTGTGTTGATTAACCAAACGTTTACACCAGTTTGTTCAACTTTATCGCTCAACATTTCAGCATATTTAGTTGGGTGTAATGGCATAAATGGCGCACCAAAACAAGTAGAAAAAGTTGTTTGTGGTTCTGTAATACCAGCTTCTGTTCCAGCAACTTTTGATGTATATCCTGAGATAAATAAGTAAGCAGCCTGATCTGGATTTAATCTTGCGATTGGAGGGAAAACTCCATAAGCATCAAAAGATAAGAAGAAAATATTTTTAGGATTTTTTCCTACAGATGGAACAGCAATATTTTCAATATAATCAATAGGGTAAGAAACGCGTGTATTTTCTGTGATTGATGTATCAGAGAAATCTACTTCATTTGTACCAGGTACCAATTTACAATTTTCTAATAAAGCTCCATCTTTGATTGCTGCAAAAATTTCTGGCTCACCTTCTGGAGATAAATTAATAACTTTTGCGTAACAACCACCTTCAAAATTGAAAACTGTATTATCAGCTGTCCAACCATGTTCGTCATCACCAATTAATCTTCTATTTTTATCAGCAGATAAAGTTGTTTTTCCTGTTCCAGATAATCCGAAAAACATTGCTGTATCTCCGTTTTCACCAGAATTTGCAGAACAATGCATTGGTAAAGTATTTTTAAAGACAGGCATAATAAAGTTTAATGCAGAAAAAATTCCTTTTTTCATTTCTCCTGTATAACCAGTTCCTCCGTTTAAAACGATTTTACGTTTAAAATTTAAAATAGAGAAATTATGTTGTCTAGTTCCATCAATATCAGCATCAGCAGTAAAAGTTGGTGCATTGATAATTGTCCACTCAGATTCTCCGAAGTTTTTAATTTCTTCTTCTGTTGGACGAATAAACATATTATAAATAAATAAATTAGCAGCAGGAGTTTCCGTAATTGCTCTAATTTTTGTTTTGTACGCTTCATCTGCACAAGCAAAAGCATCACGAACATAAATTTCGCGGTTACTTAAATGCTCAACTACTTTATCGTATAAAGCATCAAATTTGTCAGAATCGAAAGGAATATTCGTTTTTCCGTCCCACCAAACGTTATTTTCAGTGATTTCGTCCATAACAATGAAACGATCTTGAGGCGAACGACCTGTAAACTCTCCAGTTAACATGTTAACTGCGCCCGAAGAAGTAATTTCTCCTTGTCCAAGTTCAACCATCTTTTGGGTTAACTCTTCCGAAGATAATTGATAGTTAATTTTGGAATTTTTTATTCCGTAAGATGCCAATTCTATACTCATTTTTGTGATTTTATAGTAAATATGAAATATTAAAGGTAAAAATTTTGTGCAAAATTACAATAAAAAGATTTGCTAAAAATTTGACTTATATCATTAACTTAAACGTTTTCGTGAACAAATAACACCCTCATTTTTAAGCATTGCTATGCAAGCATATAAAAAAAAGCTTGTATTTCATATAAGTTTTATATTTTTGCACTAGTTTACAACAATTAAAATTAGAAAATTATGTCTGATATTACATCAAGAGTGAAAGCAATTATCGTAGATAAATTAGGAGTTGATGAGAGTGAAGTAACTCTAGAAGCAAGCTTCACTAACGATTTAGGAGCTGATTCATTAGATACAGTAGAATTAATCATGGAATTCGAAAAAGAATTTGATATTCAAATTCCAGACGATCAAGCTGAGAAAATTTCTACAGTAGGTCAAGCTGTAACATACATCGAAGACTTAAACAAGTAATAGTTCCTTATAATTAATATGGAATTAAAAAGAGTAGTAGTAACAGGTTTAGGCGCGCTAACACCAATCGGAAATACTTACCAAGAGTTTTGGGAAGGATTAATGAATGGTGTAAGTGGCGCTGCGCCTATTACGCTTTTTGACGCAACTCTTTTTAAGACACAATTTGCTTGTGAGATTAAAAACTTCAATATCGAAGATTATTTTGATCGTAAAGAAGCAAGAAAAATTGACCGTTGTGCCCAATTGGGAATAATTGCTGCAAGAGAAGCAATTAAACACAGTGGAATCTTAGAAGATGTAAATACAAACAAAGAGCGTATTGGCGTTATATGGGGGTCTGGTATTGGTGGAATTAAAACTTTTGAAGAAGAAGTTTCTAATTTTGCTACAGGAAATGGAATACCACGTTTCAATCCATTTTTTATCCCTAAGATGATAGCAGATATCACACCTGGTCATATTTCGATGGAATTTGGTCTTATGGGACCTAATTATACAACTGTTTCGGCATGTGCTTCATCAACAAATGCGTTAATTGATGCATTTATGTTGTTAAGACTTGGTAAAGCAGACGCAATTGTTGCTGGTGGTTCAGAAGCCGCAATTACAGCTTCTAGTATTGGAGGTTTCAATGCGATGCATGCACTTTCTACAAGAAATGATGATCCAAAAACAGCTTCTCGACCATTTGACAAAGACCGCGATGGTTTTGTGATGGGAGAAGGTGGAGGATGTATGATTCTTGAAGAGTATGAGCACGCAATAGCACGTGGAGCAACAATCTACGCAGAGCTTGTAGGTACAGGAATGTCAGCTGACGCACATCATATTACAGCACCACATCCAGAAGGGTTAGGCGCATTCAATGTGATGAGAAATGCTTTAGAAGATGCAAATATCAAAGCTGAGGATATTGATCATATCAATATGCACGGTACATCTACAGGTTTAGGTGATATTGCAGAATCAAAAGCAATTCAAAAATTATTTGGAGAACACGCATACAATATTCAAATTAATTCAACAAAATCTATGACAGGTCACTTATTAGGATCTGCAGGTATTATTGAAGCAATTTCGACTATTGGAGCGATGAATAACAGTATTGTTCCGCCAACAATTAATCATTTTACGGATGATGAAAATCTTGACCCGAAAATTGATTATACATTTAATAAACCAAAAGAGAAAAATGTAGAATATGCATTAAGTAACACATTTGGTTTTGGTGGTCACAATGCTTGTGTGATATTTAAGAAGTATAAGTAATGTCTTTCTTAAAAAAATTATTTTCTTTTAAAAATCAAAACGATGATTCAAAATCGTCTGATCCGTTTTTGAAATTTTTAAAGTCGATTCTAGGTTATACTCCTCAGAATATTGAGGTGTTTAAAGAAGCATTTACCCATCGATCGGCACAAAAAAAAGATGAAAACGGAAATAGTATCAATTTTGAAAGATTAGAGTTTTTAGGAGATGCATTACTTGGTGCTTCTGCTGCAACGCATTTGTATTATAAAGCACCAGATCAGCAAGAAGGGTATTTAACCAAAATGCGATCAAAAATCGTCTCACGCAAGCAGCTGAATGCTGTATCAAAACAACTAGGTCTTTTAGATTATCTAGAACCATTAAACAACCACGCTAATTTAGGTGAAGATGTAAATGGAGATATGCTAGAGGCTTTGGTTGGAGCAATTTATGTGGATGGAGGAATTAAGGCAGTAGAAAAATTTATCCAAGACAAAATTATTGACCCTTACGCGGATTTAGATCGTTTGGAGCACACCATTACAAGTCACAAATCGTTGATATTAGAATGGAGTCAAAAATCGAGAAATACGATAAGATTCAATACTTTTGAAGAGCAAAATGCTGAAGATTTACAAGTTTTTGTATCCGTAATTCGTCTTAACGACAAAGTAATTTCCAAAGGAAGAGGAACTTCTAAAAAGAAAGCAGAAGAAAGTGCAGCTAAACGCGCTTATTATTCCTTACAAAAGAAAATAGAAAAAGTATAATTACATGGCAGAATTACTATTATTCGAAGATTGGATAGATTTTCATCTAATAGGCGTAAATTCTAGCTTTGATACTTCTACACAATTTATTTTCCACCTCAATTCTACCAATGCTACTCATTTTACACGAATCAAGGATTTGGATATCTGGTTAGATGATTATACCTATTTTTTCGAAACTTACGAATGGATAGATGAATCAAATAAATTAGATTATCATATCATTAAAAATACTCCAAATCAATCCGATTCTGAAAAAAATGAAGTAGATTTATCAAATCTTTTCAAGGAAAGTATACTACTTGTGCCTAATTATAAAGACTGCAATTATATTGTAAAAGTAGCCGGTTGGGAAGATGATATTCACAATCTTCAACTTCCATTTGTTGAAAATGAATTTATAAAAATGATTAAAAAAATAGATGTTGATTTAATCAGTACTGCTGATAGATTGGTATTCTAACAAAATATTGTGCATAAAAAAAAGGGAAAAAATTATGATTTACGATAAACAATATCTTAAAAAGACAAAGATTGTAGCGACATTAGGTCCTGCAACTGATAGTCCTGAGATTTTATTAGAAATGATGCAAAAAGGAACCGATGTGTTCCGTATCAATTTTTCGCACGCCGATTATCCGGATGTGAAACGTAAGATAGATACAATTCATCAGTTAAATAATGATCACGGTTATAATACTGCTATTTTAGCAGATTTACAAGGACCAAAATTACGTATTGGTAAAATGGAACACGAAGATTTTGTGATCAACCAAGGCGATATTTTAACTTTTACAAATGAAGACGTTGTCGGTACAAAAGAAAAAGTATTTATGACGTACAAAAGATTTGCACAAGACGTGCAAGTTGGTGAAAATATTTTGATTGATGATGGAAAATTAATTTTCAAAGTTATCGAAACAAATGGTACTGATACTGTAAAAGCAGAAACAATACAAGGAGGTCCATTACGTTCTAAAAAAGGAGTAAACTTACCAAATACAAATATATCATTACCAGCATTAACAGAAAAAGACAAAGAAGATGCAATTTTTGCAATCGAAAATAGAGTAGATTGGTTTGCTTTATCTTTTGTTCGTTCTGGACAAGATGTTAGAGATTTATCAGATTTTATTAAAGAACATGGAACATTAAAAATTCCAATTATTTCTAAAATTGAAAAACCAGAAGCATTAGAAAATATTGATGATATTTTAGAGTTTTCTGATGGATTAATGGTTGCTCGTGGAGATTTAGGAGTAGAAGTTCCTTTTGAAATTGTACCAAAAGCGCAAAAACAATTAATTGACAAAGCTAAATTAGCACGTAAACCAGTTATTGTTGCAACGCAAATGATGGAAACTATGATTTCTAGTCTTACGCCAACTCGTGCTGAGGTTTCTGATGTTGCAAATGCTGTTTTTGATGGAGCTGATGCCGTAATGTTATCAGGAGAAACTTCTGTAGGTATGTATCCAATTCAGGTTATTGAAAAAATGACTAAAATTCTTCAAACTGTAGAAGATGATGAGCACGTACATGTACCAGAGCATAAACCAAAAGTAAAAAACGAACGTTTTGTTACAGATATGGTATGTTATAATGCAGCTAAAATGGCTGAAGATACAGGTGCAAAAGCAATTGCTACATTAACATATTCTGGTTATACAGCTTTCCAAATTTCATCACATCGTCCAAATTCATTTATTTTGGTTTTCAATCCAAGTAAACGAATCAACCGTATGGTGAATTTATTATGGGGAGTAAAAGCCGTGAATTACGATCCTCGTGATACATCAACAGATCAAACTGTGACAGAGGTTAATATTTTAGCAAAAAATGCAGGTTATGTAGATTATGGTGATTATATCATCAACTTGAATGCAATGCCAGCTTTTGAAAAAGGTATTACAAATACATTACGTATTTCGATGATCTAAAATTATAAAAATAAAATAAATCAAATCCCTTCAAGTAATTGAAGGGATTTTTTAATGACTAAATAAAATTCTATTTTTAACGTTTACTATTAAAAATAGAATTAATAACTTTACAAGTTCGAATTACAGTATTTATGAGTATATATAACGTGATATTATCAGGGGGAGTAGGAAGTCGTTTATGGCCTTTGTCACGAAAAAGTCATCCAAAACAATACTTACCATTGTTTGATAATAAATCTTTATTTGAATTAACAATTCAACGTAATCGTCCAATTGCTGATAAATTGATGGTGATCGGAAATAAAGATAATGATCATTTAAGCCAAGAGGTTTTAGATAGATTGGATGTAGAATATCTAAAAATTGTAGAAGCTGTCCCAAGAAATACGGCTGCAGCAATTGCCTTTGCAGCATTAGCAGTTGATGAAGACGATATTTTGATTGTTACACCATCAGATCATTTAATAGAAGATATGGAAGCATATCAAATTGCAATGAAAAAAGCGATTGATTTGGCTGAAAATGATTTTATTGTAACATTTGGTATTCATCCAACACGTCCAGAAACAGGTTATGGTTATATCGAACATAAAGGAGATAAAGTTCTATCGTTTCGAGAAAAACCAAATCATATTACTGCTCAAGATTTCATAGAACAAGGTAATTTCTTATGGAACAGCGGAATGTTCTGTTTTAAAGCAAAGGTTTTATTGAAGGAATTGAAGAAGTTTGAAAAAGAAATTTACGAAACTTCAAAAATTGCTTGGGAAGCCTCAAATAATGGAGAATTAGACGAAGCACTTTCAATAGAAATCCCTTCTAATAGTATTGATTATGCGGTAATGGAGCGTAGCAAAAAGATAAAAGTTGTTCCTGCTAAATTTGTTTGGAATGATTTGGGATCTTTTGAATCGTTGTATGATTATTTTGTAATGAATGGACATTATGTAGACAGAAATGGAAACATGGTAATTGGTACAGATACTTACACTTCTTTTGTAGGCTTACAAAACACAATTTTTGTAAATACCCCAACAGCAAATCTAATTTTGCAAAAAGAATATTCGCAAGAAGTAAAAAATGTTTACACACATTTAGAAAAAAGAAATTCGGAATTAATATAATGATAAGCACTCAAATAGTTGAGTGCTTTTTTATTCCATATTTCACAAGTTGATAAGATATTATTTCTTAGATTTGCAATTCCAACTACAATTATAAAAATGACTACAGGTATTACTTTTGGTATATTTGATTTGCTCCATGCAGGTCATATTATGATGCTTGAAGAAGCAAAAAGACAATGCGATTATTTAATCGTAGGTCTAAATACAGACCCTACATTGGTCGATCCAAGTAAAAATCACCCAACCCAATCAATCGTCGAACGATACATACAACTAGAAGGTTGTCGTTATGTAGATGAAATAATTCCGTACGAAACAGAACAAGATTTGTTTGATTTGTTGAGTGCATTACCAGTTAATATCAGAATTATTGGAGAGGAATACCGCGACAAAAACTTTAATGGTAAACAATATTGTTTAGACAATAATATCCAGATTTATTATAACAAAAGAACACATCGTTTTTCTAGTTCTGGATTAAGAAGAGTAGTCGCAACTTCTGAAAACGACAAATAGAAATTGTCACAATCTAATCAAACAGAAACGATACTTATAACTGGTGTAGCGGGTTTTATAGGTTATCATCTTGCAGAAAACTTAATAAAAAAAGGATATTGTGTAGTTGGAATAGACAATATCAATGATTATTATGCGATTGATCTAAAATATGGTCGATTAAACGAATTAGGAATAAATCGTCAAGAGGCCGAACAGTTTAATCAAAAAATATACTCGAAGATTCACCAAGATAAAATGATCTTTTATCGAATGAATTTAGAAGATCAAGAACAATTACCTCAATTATTCAATCAATATTCATTTTCGACTGTTGTAAATTTAGCAGCACAAGCTGGTGTGCGTTATAGTATCGAAAATCCGATGGCTTACGGACAGAGCAATTTAGTAGGTTTTCTTAATTTATTAGAGTGTTGTCGTCACAATAAAGTGGATCGTTTATTATATGCAAGTAGTTCTAGTGTTTACGGAAATTCATCTGATGTTCCATTTTCAACAAATCAAAACGTAGATAATCCAATTAGTTTGTATGCTGCAACCAAAAAAGCAAATGAATTGATGGCGCATACTTATAGTCATTTATATGATATTAAGACAATTGGCCTTCGTTTTTTTACAGTCTACGGACCTTGGGGAAGACCAGATATGGCTATGTTTTTGTTTACAGATGCAATTTTACATAATCAACCATTAAAAGTGTTTAATAACGGTGATTTGTCTCGTGATTTTACGTACATTGACGATATTATTCAAGGAATAGAAAGAATTATAGAAAATAAAAATCAAAAAGAGATATACCAATTATACAATATAGGAAATAGCGAACCTGTACAATTAATGAAATTTATCCATGAGATTGAGAAATCAACAGGTATAACGGCACAATTAGAAATGATGCCAATGCAGGCTGGTGATGTCAATCAAACTTGGGCAAACGTAGATGATTTGAAAGAAAAATTTGATTATCATCCAAATTTTCCAGTAGAAATAGGTGTCGCTAATTTTGTAAAATGGTATAAAGAATATTATCAAGAATGAATCAACAATTAAAAATAGCAATAATAGGGCTAGGGTATGTAGGTTTACCATTAGCACGATTGTTTGCAACAAAATATCCTGTATTAGGTTTTGATATCAATCAACAAAGAATTGATGAATTAAATGCAGGAATAGACGCTACTTTAGAGGTAGAAAATGATGTTCTGAAATCAGTTTTATTAGATAAGAATCCTTTTCAAGAGAATGAAAATGGATTATTTTGTTCTACAAATTCGGAAGATATAAAAGATGCAACTATTTACATCGTTACCGTTCCTACACCAGTTGATAAGAATAATCGACCAGATTTAACGCCGCTTAAAAAAGCATCAGAAACGGTAGGTAAAGTTTTATCTAAAGGTGATATTGTAATTTATGAATCTACTGTTTATCCAGGTGTTACGGAGGAAGAGTGTATTCCTATATTAGAAAAAATTTCTGGATTAAAGTTTAATAAAGATTTTTATGCAGGTTATTCACCAGAACGTATTAATCCAGGAGATAAAGAACATACAGTAGAAAAAATACTAAAAGTAACATCAGGCTCAACACCCGAAATAGGGAAAGTTGTAGATGATTTATATAAGTCGGTAATTATTGCCGGAACTCATTTAGCGCCTAGCATAAAAGTAGCAGAAGCATCTAAGGTTATAGAGAATTCGCAACGAGATATCAATATTGCTTTTATTAATGAATTATCAAAGATTTTTTCTTTGATGAATATTGATACAAATGATGTTTTGGAAGCTGCTGGTACAAAATGGAATTTTTTACCATTCAAACCAGGCTTAGTTGGTGGACATTGTATTGGTGTAGATCCTTTTTATTTGGCTCAAAAAGCACAAGAAATTGGCTATTATTCAGAATTAATTTTAGCAGCACGAAGATTAAATGATTCGATGGGAGCATTTGTAGCATCTCAAGTGGTAAAATTAATGATTGATAAAGACATTAAAATAAAAGGAGCTAAAATCTTGAATTTAGGAATTACATTCAAGGAAAATTGTCCCGATATCAGAAATTCTAAAGCGATAGATGTAATAAATGCTTTAGAAGAGTATGGTTTAGATGTCGTAACATATGATCCTTGGATAAATGACGAAGAAATTTCGAAAGAATATAATGTAAAATGTTTGACAAAACTAGAGATAGAAGCGCAAAAATTTGATGCAATAATCTTGACTGTTGCACACCAAGAATATTTAGATTTTGATTTAACTAGTCTTTTACAAAAAAACGGTGTGGTTTATGATGTAAAGGGAGTTTTGCCTAAATCTGAAGTTGATAAACGATTATAATAACTATAAAAATACTATGAAAACAATCCTAATTACCGGTGGAGCCGGTTTTATCGGTTCGCATGTTGTTAGAGAATTTGTTTTAAATTATCCTGAAACAAAAATCATCAATCTTGATGTTTTGACCTATGCAGGTAATTTAGAGAATTTGAAAGATATTGAATCTAAACCAAATTACGAGTTTGTAAAAGCAGATATTACAGATGCAAAACAAATTTTAGACGTTTTTGAAAAACATCAACCAGAAGGTGTCATTCATTTAGCGGCCGAATCTCACGTAGATCGTTCGATTACAAATCCATTAGAATTTGTGATGACAAACGTAATCGGAACGGTGAACCTTTTGAATGCTGCAAAAACAATTTGGAACGATAATTTCGAAGGAAAACGTTTTCATCATGTATCTACAGATGAGGTTTTTGGTGCTTTGGGTGACGAAGGATTTTTTACAGAAGAAACGTCTTACGATCCACATTCACCATATTCTGCGTCGAAAGCGTCGTCGGATCATTTTGTAAGAGCTTATCACGATACATACGGTTTACCTATTGTTTTAACGAATTGTTCTAACAATTACGGTCCAAATCATTTTCCAGAAAAATTGATTCCTTTATGTATTCATAATATTCTTAATAATAATCCATTACCGATTTATGGAGATGGAAAATATACGCGCGATTGGTTATTTGTGATTGATCATGCAAAAGCAATTGATTTAGTTTTCCATGAAGGTAAAAATGGAGGTTCTTACAATGTAGGAGGTTTCAACGAATGGAAAAATATCGATTTGGTAAAAGAATTGTGTAAACAAATGGACGAAAAATTAGGTCGTGAAGTAGGAACTTCAGAGCAATTAGTCACATTTGTAAAAGATCGTCCAGGACACGATTTACGTTATGCAATTGACGCTACAAAAATCAATGAAGAATTAGGATGGAAACCTTCTGTAACTTTTGAGCAAGGTTTATCAAAAACAATCGATTGGTTTTTAGAAAACAAAGAATGGTTAGATAATGTAACCTCTGGCGATTACCAAAATTATTATAAAGAGCAATATAATTAAGATGAAAGTTACAGAAACAAAATTGAAAGGCTGTTTTATCTTAGAACCAACTGTTTTTGAAGATTCGAGAGGATATTTTTTCGAATCATACAACGAAAATAAAATGGAAGAAATTTTGGGTTATAAACCAACTTTTGTTCAAGATAATCAATCCAATTCAACTTACGGTGTTGTGCGTGGTTTACATATGCAAGCAGGTGAGCATTCGCAAGCAAAATTAGTACGTGTTGTAGAAGGATCGGTAATTGATGTTGCAGTTGATGTTCGCGAAGGTTCAGAAACGTATGGGCAATCTGTTGCGGTGGAATTATCTGCTGATAATAAGAAACAGTTATTTATACCAAGAGGATTTTTACATGGTTTTTCTGTAATTTCTGATTCGGCAACATTTTTTTATAAATGTGATAATGGATACAACAAAGCATCTGAAGATGGTGTAAATCCGTTGGATAATGAATTAGATATTGATTGGGGAATTCCTACAGATGAAATGATTATTTCTGAAAAAGATCAAGAAGCACAATCATTTACAACATTTAAAAATAAATAAACTCACCTATAAACTATAAAATGAAAGGAATAATATTAGCAGGAGGATCAGGAACTAGGTTGCATCCGTTGACATTAGCTGTTAGTAAGCAATTAATGCCAGTGTATGATAAACCGATGATTTACTACCCGTTATCAACATTGATGTTGGCAGGGATTAGTGAAATTCTGATTATTTCTACGTCTCACGATTTACCTCATTTCGAAAAATTATTAGGTGATGGTTCTCAAATCGGATGTAAATTTTCTTATATCGAACAACCAAGTCCAGACGGATTAGCGCAAGCATTTATTTTAGGAGCAGATTTTATCGGAGATGATAAAGTAGCCTTAATTTTAGGAGATAATATTTTCTACGCTTCTGGAATGTCGAAATTACTACAAGATTCAGCTGATCCAGATGGAGGAGTCGTTTTTGCTTACCAAGTTTCAGATCCAGAAAGATATGGAGTTGTTGAGTTTAATGAGAAGAATGAAGTGGTTTCTATCGAAGAAAAACCAACAGAACCAAAATCGAATTTTGCTGTACCAGGACTTTATTTTTATGATAATGATGTGGTAGAAATTGCAAAAAATATCAAACCTTCACCTCGTGGAGAATTAGAAATCACGGACATTAATGCAGAATACCTGAAAAGAGATAAACTAAAAGTTGGTGTTTTTAACCGTGGAACAGCTTGGTTGGATACAGGAACAATTAATTCGTTGATGCAAGCAGGACTATTTGTTCAAGTAATCGAAGAACGCCAAGGAATGAAAATTGGTGCTATCGAAGAAGTTGCTTACCGCATGGGTTATATCAACAAGGAACAATTAGTAAAAATTGCAGAGCCATTACGCAAAAGCGGTTATGGTGAGTATTTAATGAAAGTTTGTAAATAAATCTAAATGAATTTAAAACCTAAAGTAGATAATATTTTCGATTTGTTAAAAAACAATAAAAAAATAATAGAAAATTATTTTTTTATGACAATTTTACAAGTATTGAATTCGTTTTTCTACTTATTAATTTATCCTTACCTTATCCAAGTACTTGGAGTAGAATCTTATGGATTATATGTGTTTGCAACTTCGATAACAACTTATTTTATATTTTTGATCAACTTTGGATTCGATTTTCCAGCGACAAAAGCTATTGCTGAAAATATTGAAAATAGGAATAAAATACAAGAAACTTTATCGTGTGTTTTTACGGCAAAAGTTTATCTACTATTATTATCTATAGTAATAATAAGTTTTTTACTCTTTTTTGTTCCTTTCCTAAAACAACATTTTATTTTATTTATTTTTAGTTTTATTCAAGTTATAAGTTTTATTATTTTTCCACAATGGTTTTTTCAAGGTATTCAGAATATGAAAATCATAACTTATATACAATTGATTATAAAAATAATTTCTTTACCATTTATTTTCTATTTAATTAAAGCACCATCAGATATAAATTGGTATGTATTAATTGTATCATTAAGTAGTTTATTTGGAGGAATTATAGCATTTTTTATTATTAGATTTAAATATAACTATCATTTAAATTTTGTAAAAAAAAGCAGTTTAGAAAAATGGTTTAGAGATTCTTTTCCATTCTTTTTAAGTACATCTGCTGGTGTAATTAAAGAACAAAGTATAGCCATAATAATAGGTGCTTTTTTTGGAATGAAAGATGTTGCAATTTATGACTTGGCAAGTAAAATTGTCATTATCCCAAGAACAATATTTATGAGTATTAATGGAGCCGTTTTTCCTAAATTAGTAGTTGATATTAAAAAATCAAGAATAAAAAAGATTATTAATATCGAAATATTAATGTCATTAGGCGTAGTCTTGTTCATTACTATTTTCGGAAAATTAATTGTAGAAATTTTTGCAGGATACCAAATGAATTCAGCCTATCCATTAGCAATTTTACTTAGTTTTACAGTTATGTCTTGGCTTGTAGTAGGAGCGTATATTAGCTTTGTATTTGTACCGAGTAATAAATATTATTTAGTTACTAAAAATCAAATAATCGCATTAATTAGCTTTTTAATTTATTTAGCCATAGGTTTTTTCTTCTATAAAAATATTTATGTTTTTGGTGCTGCGATGGCATTATCTGGATTAACGGAAATATTATATTGTAAATCTGTAACTAAAAAATATCAACTTTTATGAATCCGAAAGTATCAATATTAGTACCTATTTATAAAGTTGAAAATTTTATAGAATGTTGCGCAACCTCATTGTTTGAGCAAAATTTTGAACATATAGAATATATTTTTGTTAATGATAAATCTCCGGATCGTTCGATTGAATTATTAAAAGGAGTAATAGAGAAATATCCACATAGAAAGGCAAATGTAAAAATCATCGACCATCAAGAGAATAAAGGTTTAGCAGGAGCTAGAAATACAGGAGTAGAAAATGCAACAGGAGAATATATTCTCCATGTTGACAGTGATGATTATTTAGATTTGAATGCGATTGACCTTTTATATACAAAAGCAGTTGAAACAAATTCAGATATTGTTACTTGTAACTATGTTTTAGAATGGGGAGAGGTTCAAAAAGAAGCAGTTCAAGATATTGGTAAAAACAAAGTTCATTTTATTAATTTAATGTTATCAGCACAAGCAATAGTTGGCGTCGTTAATAAACTTTTTAGACGAAAATTATATATAGACAATAAAATTACAGCTTTAGAAGGAGTTAATTATGGAGAAGATTATGTGACTTCTCCACGTTTAGCGTATTACGCAAATTCTGTTTCTAAAATAGATATTCCCGTTTATCATTATATTCAAACAAATACGAATTCTTACACTAAGAAATTAACGAAAGAACATATCAATAATATTCTTTTAGTATTTAAAGAATTAACAGATTTTTTTGGAAATAAAAAAGATTATGATTTGTATAAAAATGCAATTTTAGAAGGTAAATTAAGAAAAAAGATTGAATTATTTTTTATTTCAGATTCTAAATATTGGGAAGAACTATCTCTCGCTTTTCCAGAAGTGAACCAAATAACAGATTTATCAATTTTAAGTTTAAAAGAAAAAATTACATACAGATTAATAGAGAACAAGAATTTTCTATTGCTAAAATTATATAGACGTACATATAATTTTACAGTTTATGTATATCAAAAATTGAAAGGTAGGTTATGATTAATACAAAAATAATAAATTCGATATTTTTTTTAATAAGTTTATTTTTATGCTTTTTAGCACCAAAAACTTATTCATTTATGTTTTGTTCTGCAATCTTGATCATTTTTCTGATTCAGAATGTCATCTTCTTTTCACAAAAATCATATAACAATTTAGCTTGTTTCGAATTCTTTTTTGCCTTTTCATATTGTCTTTGTAATTTTATTTACCCCGTTTTCTATTTTCCTATAAAACCGGATTTTGCTAACTTTGCTTTTCCATTCAATAAAAATATAATAACCTATTCAACTGCTCTATCAGGATTAGCCTACTCTTCCTATTTGTTAGGAATTTCACATATTTTTTCATTAAAAGAGCAAAAAATTAAGGTTAATAATGATTTTAGAGTCAATTCCTATTTTATAAGATTATTATTTACTTTATCAATTATTTCCTATTTTTTGTATATAGCTACAGGAGGTTTATCTCACCTAAGCGCAGTTTACTCTGGTGATGCAGATTTTAATGAAGTAGGTATGTTTTCTTATTTCAATACTATTTTTTCAATCACTTGTTTGTTATTAGCAATGTTTGTCTTTAAAATAAAAGACAAGGCGCTAAGAAACACTGTACTAATTTACCTGTTTTTTGCGATGCTATTTGTAATATTTACAGGTTCTAGAACAATTGTTATTAGTGTTGGATTAATTCTTTTAGTGACTTTTGGAACTTTTATAAAAAAAATACCAAAACTATTTTTACTATTATTTGTAGGCTTAGGTTCAATGTTAATGGCATTTGTAATGCTCTTTAGACAAGAAGATCATTCAAGTAACACGATGAATCAATTTTCATCAGGTTTTGATATTTATATGGACTTAATTGTAACCAATAGAAATTTATATGTACTTGTAGATTTTGCAAATAATAATTTTCACGCTTATTTTGTATCAATTGCAAGTGATATTCTGTCGCCAATACCAGGATCTACAGGAATTTTAGATTTTTTTGGTCTACCAAAAGATATGATGAGCGGAGCTTTCCCAACCTTTTTAGAATTTGGTACAGGATCTAAATTTGGTTTAGGAACAAATATGGTTGGTGAAATGTATTTTTCATTTGGAATATATGGAGTTGTATTTATTTCATTCTTAATTGGTTGGGTTGTAAGTAAAGCTAAATTAAACTTAAATAATGTATATTACTATGTGATCTATTTTATTTTTGTATCACATGCAATCTTTTATCCAAGAGCAACTTATTTAGTACAACCTAGAACAATAATATGGGCAATGTTGATTATTTTTCTATTCCAATTGTATAAAAAACGAGTTTTTTTATTTAGTAAAATAGCAAAAAAATAGAAATCTATATTATGAGTAAAATTAGTATTATTTTATCAGATATTTCGGATAAAGGAGAAGTTACTACTTTCTAAAAAAGAATAACAGAAATTTATGGATAATCAAAGGAAAAGAATAAATATAGTAATAGGAGATATAAGACTTAGCGCAGGAACAGAACGTGCGGTTACTAATTTATCAAATAATCTGGTTTCTAAAGGACATAAAGTTAGAATAATAAGTTTATATTCATCAGAAGGATCACCCTATTATAAAGTAGATCAAGATGTTGATGTATTACATCTTGATAAAGGATTAAAATCTAATATTTTATTTCGATTGGTTGATTATTGGATATTGGCAAGACAATTAGTTAAATATTTTGAAAAAGAAGAAATAATTATAGGAACAACACATGCTATTAATTGTATGCTAGCTTTTCTTTCAAAAAAAGAAAAATTGAAACGTATAGGCTGTGAGCATATGGGATATTGGGCGACAACAAAATCTACAAGATATTTACGTAAGAGATTATACCCCAGGTTAGATGCGGTTGTTGTCTTAACAAATGATGATAAGATTGAATATAAAAAACAAATACCGAAAATCAAATCATGTTATGTCATTCCGAATCAATTTTCATTTTATCCTGAGTTAGTTGACAAAGAAAGAAAAAAACAAGTTTTGGCAGTCGGAAGATATGAAACGCAAAAAGGATTTGATATTCTTTTGAATGATTTACACCAATTAATAAAAGAAAAACAGGATTGGGTTTTTAAAATAATAGGTAGTGGATCGATGAAAAATATTTTAGAAGAATTAATAAAAAAATATCAATTAAACAATGTGATTTTATCACCACCAACCCCCGAAATTGAACAAGAGTTTTTAGAATCATCAATATATCTGATGACTTCAAGAAATGAAGGTTTACCTATGGTTCTACTTGAAGCTAAAGCATGCGGGTTACCAATTATTTCTTATAACTGTCCAACAGGCCCTAAAGATTTGGTATATCAAAATGACGGTTTTTTAATTGAAATGGAGAATAAAGATGATTTATCATCTAAATTGAGAAAGATAATGGAGGATAAAGATTTAAGAGAAAACATGAGTAAAAATGCAAGAATAAACGTTTTGAAATTTTCTCCTGAAAATATTTACGAATCTTGGAAAAAAATATTAATATAATAAATGATTTTAATAGACGCCATATACATAAACAATAGTGGAGGTAAAATTCTACTTGATTATCTAATAGAGGAATTAGAAAAATCAGGTAAAAAAATATTTTATTTATTAGACCAACGAGTAGAAGGAAAGATAGACTATCTTGATAATACGGATAATGAAGTAATGTTAATGAAAGCATCTTTGATAAATCGGCATAAATTTTATGTTGAAAATCGGCATAAATTTACATCTGTTCTATGCTTCGGAGATTTACCACCAAGTATAAAACTAGACGCTAAGGTGTATACTTATTTTCATCAACAGCTTTACATTAAATTCCCGAGTGATATACCTTTTAGTCATAAAGTACTATTTACCTTAAAAAGATATGTTTTAAAATACTTATTTAAGTATAGTGATTATTGGATGTTACAAACAGAGGTTATTAAAAATAATTTTCAAGAAAAATTTAAAACGAGTTCTGAAAAATTATTACTAATGCCATTTTATCCACCAATACAGAATGATCAGCAGATAAAAAGAAAAGCACATACTTATGTATATATAAGCAATGCACCTCCTCATAAAAATCATGTAAGATTGATCAATGCTTTTTGTGCTTTTTATGATAAACACAAACAAGGTGAATTAATTTTAACAATTGACGAAAATTTTCCTGAACTTTTAGAGTTGATCAAACAAAAATTAGAATTAAATTATCCCTTAAAAAATATTGGATTTGTACCAAGAGCAAACTTAAGTGAAATTTATAGTTCATCAGAATACTTAATATACCCTTCATTGGCTGAAAGTTTTGGTTTAGGTATTGTTGAAGCAATAGAAAATGGTTGTAAAGTAATAGGAGCTAATCTTCCATACATGTATGCTGCATGTGAACCTAGCTTAGTATTTAATCCTTTAGATGAGGATTCTATAGCCGATGCGTTAGAAAAATCATTAGAACCAAAAGTTAAATATTCAACTTCAAATGTTAACAATAGGATAGATGATTTAATCTCAATTTTGTGAAAAAATGAATTTTTAGAATATCTAGAAAAACTAGAATTCTCATTTAGTAAATACATATATCTATATAAGAAAGTAATAGAGAAAAGCTAACTAACATAAATTAACACTATATGACTAACTACAAAATTTGCTCTAAAACTATAATGGATACTACCGACCCTAACATTGTTTTTAATGAAAATGGTGAAAGTGATTATTATACAAATTTCCAAAAAAATATTTTACCAGAATGGAATTTTGGAAAAGGCAGATTAGATGAGTTGCAGAAATTTGCTGAAAAAGTAAAACAAGAATGTAAAAAGCAAGACTATGATTGCATAATAGGTCTTAGTGGAGGTTTAGATAGTTCGTACTGTGTATATGTTACAAAAGAAATTATGGGATTAAGACCTTTGATTTACCATGTTGATGCAGGTTGGAATACAGAGCAAGCTACCTCTAATATTGAGAAAATAATCACAGGCTTAGATCTAGATTTATACACTGATGTTGTCGACTGGAATGAGATGAAAGATTTACAACGAGCATTTTTTAAAGCTCAAATCCCAGATCAAGACATGCCTCAAGATATTGCATTCTTTTCAAGTCTTTATAAATTTGCCCGAAAAAATAACATAAAATATGTGTTTACTGGTGCAAATTATAGTACAGAATGTTGTCGAGAACCAGAAGAATGGGGAGCCTATCCAGGAATAGACTCAGTTTTAATTAAAAATATTTTCACTAAACATGGAGAAAGAAAACTAAAAACATTTCCAATCGTGGATATCTTTAAATATAAAATTTATTATCAACGCGTTTTAGGAATGAAAATTTTTCACCCATTAAATTATGTTGAATATAATAAAAACAATGTTGAGCAGTTCTTAGCGGAGAAATTTGGTTGGAAATCATTTCAACATAAACATCATGAATCTCGTTTTACTAGGTTTTTTGAAGATTATTGGTTGCCAATAAAGTTTGGATTCGACAGACGTAAAGCACATTTTTCAAGTTTGATTCTTACTGGACAAATGTCCCGTGAAGAGGCTCTTGAAAGAATTTCAAAACCAGAGCTTGATGAACAAGATTTAATGAATGAAAAAAAATATATTGCCGATAAATTAAATTTCTCAGAAGATGAATTTGAAGTAATTTTTCAAGGAAAAAATAAGACATATAAAGATTACAAATCAAAAAGAAACCTAATAGGATTCGGAATACAATTTATGCGTACTTTCGGGTTAGAAAAAAGATTGTTTAGATGATAACTATTGTGGATTATGGAGTTGGAAATATAGCTGCATTTCTTAATATTTTTAAGGAATTAGGCATTCCATGTTCACTTGCAAAAACGAAAGAAGATCTGATTGATGCAAAAAAAATAATTTTGCCAGGTGTAGGTCATTTTGATTTTGCAATGCAAAAATTAACTGATTCTGGCATGATAGAAATACTTAATTATAAAGTGTTACAAGAAAAAACTCCTGTTTTGGGAATTTGTGTAGGTATGCAAATGATGGCAAAAAGTAGTGAAGAAGGAAAATTAGATGGTTTAAATTGGATTACTGGCAAAGTAAAAAAAATAGACACATCTGCTTTGCTTCAAAATACATTATTGCCTCACATGGGATGGAATACAATTGAAATTAAGCAATATTCAACTTTATTTCATGATTTTCAAAGTGATCCAGATTTTTATTTTTTACATTCTTATGTGATGGAATGTCAAGATAAAAATAATATTTTGGCTACGGCAGAATACGGAGAAGAAATTACCGTAATTGTTCAGAAAGATAATATTTACGGTATACAATGTCATCCCGAAAAAAGTCATCAAATAGGAGTTCAATTTCTGAATAATTTTGTAAATCTTTAAAAGTTATGCTAAAACCAAGATTAATTCCAAGTTTACTTATAGAAGATGGTTTGGTTGTAAAAACGATCAAATTCAAAAACGCAAGATATATCGGTGATCCAATTAATACAGTCAATATTTTTAATAAAAAAGAGGTTGATGAAATTTGTATTTTTGATATTTCAACAACCAGAAATAATCTTGAACCTAATTATAAATTAATAGAAACTATTGCTTCACAATCACGAATGCCAATCTGTTATGGTGGAGGAATAAAAACGGTAGAACAAGCTCAGAAAATTTTCAATCTAGGTGTAGAGAAGATTGCTTTAAGTAGTATATTATTCACAAATATAGATTTAGTAAACGAAATTAGCCAACAAGTAGGGAGTCAAAGTGTTGTTTTAGTGATAGATGTTAAAAAGAAATTATTAGGGGATTATGAAATTTTTATTAATAATGGAACAAAAAGCACCAAAATAGATTTAGTTGATTTTTTGAAAAAAATTAAAGATCTTCAGTTTGGTGAAATCATCGTCAATAATATCGACCTTGACGGTACCGAAAAAGGATATGATTTTGGTTTAATCAGAAAAGTTTTTCAATATACATCCAAACCTGTTACTATTCTTGGTGGTGCTGGAAGTTTAGAAGATGTAAAAAAAATATACAAAGAATTTAAAATAATAGGAGCTGCGGCAGGAAGTTTGTTTATTTATAAAGGCAAACTTAAAGCAGTTTTAATCAATTATCCGACAAAAGAAATAAAAAATAAACTATACGACATTCAATAAAAATTCATTATGCAAATCAAAGATAAAGTTTTATTAATAACAGGAGGTACAGGTTCTTTTGGAACCGCTGTTTTAAATCGATTTTTAGAGACAGACCATTTCAAAGAAATTCGTATTTTTTCTCGTGATGAGAAAAAGCAAGATGATATGCGAAACTTGTACAAAAATGATAAAATAAAATATTACATTGGTGATGTTCGCGATTTCTCATCTGTAGAATCTGCAACACGAGGTGTAGACTATGTATTTCACGCAGCTGCTTTAAAGCAAGTGCCTTCGTGCGAATTTTTTCCAATGCAAGCGGTAAAAACAAATGTAGAAGGAACTCAAAATGTTATTCGTGCTGCATCATCGAATGGAGTAAAAAAAGTAATTTGTTTATCAACAGACAAGGCGGCTTATCCAATTAACGCTATGGGTATTTCTAAAGCAATGATGGAAAAAGTAGCCGTTGCAGAAGCGCGTAATCTTACAGAAACTGTGGTTTGTCTTACACGTTACGGAAACGTAATGGCGTCTCGTGGATCGGTTATTCCTTTGTTTTTGAATCAAATAGAAAAAGGAGAAGACATTACAATTACTGATCCTAATATGACCCGTTTCTTGATGTCTTTAGACGAAGCAGTAGAACTAGTTCTTTTCGCTTTCGAAAATGGAAATCCAGGCGATTTGTTTGTGAATAAAGCTCCTGCAGCAACAATTGGTGATTTAGCAAAAGCAGTTTTAGAAATGAAAAATGCGAATAATACCATTAAAATTATTGGAACTCGTCATGGGGAAAAATTATACGAAACACTTTGTACAAGAGAGGAGATGATGAACGCAGAAGATATGGGGGATTTTTATAGAATTCCTGCGGATAATCGTGACCTGAATTATGCTAAATATTTTTCTCAAGGAAATCAAATTGCAGAAAAAATTGAAGATTACAACTCTCATAATACAAAAAGAGAAAATGTGGAGGGTGTAAAAGTATTGCTTAAGAAATTGGATTTATTTCAGTAATTATTTAAATGCTAATTAAAGGAAATAAGTTCGTAGACGAAAGAGGTAAATTGTTTTACAACAATGATTTCAACTTATCAGAAACCAAAAGAATGTATATCTTGGAAAACCAAGATATAAGTATAATTCGTGCTTGGCAAGCTCATAAAATTGAAAAAAGATGGTTTGTAGCGGTTGATGGTCAATTTGAAATTAAATTAGTGAAAATTGATAATTTTGAAAATCCATCAGAAAATTTAAAAGTTGAAAAATTTGTTTTAAGTGCCGAAACTATGGATTGTTTATATATACAACCTGGTTATGGAACATCAATACAAGCGCTTTCTGATAATGCCAAATTAGCTGTATTTTCTAACTATTTGTTAGGAGAAATAAATGATGATTATAAATTTGATTCCCAAAAATGGAAATAAAAATGAAAAAATTAAAAGTTGTAACAATTTTAGGAACAAGACCTGAAATTATTCGTCTTACAGAATGTATAAAAAAATGTGACCAATATTTTGATCATATTTTAATTCACACAGGTCAAAATTATGATTACGAATTGAACGAGATTTTCTTTGAAGATTTAGAACTTCGTAAACCTAATTATTTCTTGAATGTGGCAGGTGCTCATCTTGGCGAAACTATTGGAAATGTTATTTCAAAATCATACGAAATTCTTGCACAAGAAAAACCAGATGCACTTCTTGTTTTGGGAGATACAAATAGTGTTTTGAGTACAATTGCAGCCAAAAGGCTTAAAATACCTATTTTCCATATGGAAGCAGGAAATAGATGTTTTGACCAAAATGTACCAGAAGAAATTAACAGAAAAATTTCCGATCACATTAGTGATATTAATCTTACATATACCGAAAATAGTAGACGTTATTTACTAAGTGAAGGTTTTAGAAAAGATCACGTTTTTGTGACTGGATCGCCGTTAAAAGAAGTTTTAGATAAATATCAGCACAAAATTAACGAAAGTGATGTAGTTGAAAGATTAAACCTGAAAGCAAATAATTATATCGTTGTAAGTGCACACAGAGAAGAAAATATTGATTTAAGTAATCATTTCGAAATCTTAGCAGAATCTATCAATGCCGTTGCAGAAAAATATCAAATGCCTATTATTTTCTCTACTCATCCACGTACTAAGAATAGAATTGAAAAAAACAATATTCAGTTTCATCCATTAGTTCAAAATGTAGCTCCATTAGGATTTTTTGACTACGTGAAGTTGCAAAATCAATCTTTTATCGTTCTTTCTGATAGTGGTACAATTAGTGAAGAATCTGCAATGATGGGATTTCCTGCAATTAGTATCAGAACAAGTACAGAAAGACCAGAAGCTATAGATGCAGGTACAATTGTATTGGGTGGAATTTCAAAAGATCAAATGCTAAATGCGATTGAAATTTCGAAAGGTTTATTTGATCCAAATATTCAATTACCATTTGAGTATAAAGTGACAAATACTTCTGATCGTGTTATTAAAGCTATTCAAAGCTATTCGTCTATTGTTGATAAAGTTATTTGGGATAAGTAATGAAAAAAGTATTAATCATAGGTATTAAAGGAATGGCAGGACATGTCATGTATAACTACTTTAAGAAATCCGGAAATTTTAATGTTTTCGGAATTGCAAGAAATATTACGGAAACAGAAAATGAATTTTCTTTAGATGTCTCTGATACAGTAAGGCTTCAAGAAATTATTAAAGAAAATCAGTTTGATATTGTAATTAATTGTATTGGTATACTTAATAAGGATGCTGAAGATCATCCAGAAAAAGCAATTTGGTTTAATAGTTATTTTCCTCATTTCCTAGAAGAAACAACTAGAGAAACAACAACTAAGATAATACATATAAGTACAGACTGTGTTTTTAATGGTAAAAAAGGAAATTATTCTGAAAACGATGTAAAAGATGGTTTTGGTTTCTATGCGCAGTCAAAAGCTTTAGGTGAGATTGAAAACGAAAAAGATTTGACCATAAGAACATCAATTATTGGGCCTGAGCTTAATAAAAATGGGATTGGGTTATTTCATTGGTTTATGAATCAGACAGGGGAAATAAACGGATATACTTCTGCAATTTGGAGTGGAGTTACAACTTTAGAACTTGCCAAGGCGGTGGAATATGTAATTGAACAACCAACAACAGGATTAGTTCATCTTACAAATGGTCAACCTATAAATAAGTATGATTTGCTTTCTGTATTTAAAGAAATTTGGAAAACAAATGTAACTATTAACGCATTTGAAGGTAAAGTAGTTGATAAATCTTTAATTAAATCATGTAGATTTGATTATCAAGTTCCAACATACGATCAAATGTTAAAAGATCAGTATGAATGGATGAATGAATTTTCTAACATATATACTTATTAATTTGAATATCCTTTTTGTATTTTTCACACTCCCAGATCTATCACAATCATCTATGTATAGTGACATGGTCAATATCTTTCATGAAAATGGACATAAAGTATTTCCTATGGCTCCAACGAATAATAAAGAAACAAAATCTATTATTTTAAATGAACAAGGAATTGATGTACTTCGTGTAAAAACAAGAGATGTTTTCAGTAAAGATTTAATTCAAAAAGGAATTGCAAATGTGCTATTACCATATCAGTACAAAAAAGCCTTTTTGAAATTTTGGAAAAAACAATCTTTCGATCTTATTATTGTAGCTACACCATCTGTTATGTTTGCAGATTTTGTTTCTTATGCTAAGAAAAAAACAGATGCTAAAGTACTCTTATTACAAAAAGATATATTTCCACAAAACGCTGTTGATTTAGGCTTTATGAAAAAAGATAGCCTTATTTATAACTTTTTTAAAAAAAATGAAATAAAATTGTTGAAAACAGCTGACAAAATAGGTTGTACATCTGAAGGAAATAAAAATTATCTTCTTAAACATAATTTATTTTTAAAGAATGAAAACTTAGATATAGTTTACAACAGTACAAAGTTATTAAAAAAGAATTTGGAAGATAATTCACTTATAACTGAAAAATATAACACTGTAGGAAAATTTGTTGTCGTATTTGGAGGAAATATGGGAAAACCACAACAGTTAGAGAATGTTCTCCAATTGGCTAAAAATACGTCAATTTATAAAGATGTATTATTTTTAATTATCGGAAAAGGTACTGAGGTTGATGAGCTAAAAAAGGAGGTTCAAAATATGAATCTTTCCAATATTCTTTTTGTTGATAAAGTTCCTCGAGAAGAATATTTTAATTTATTGTCTAATTGTAATTTAGGATTGATAAGTCTTCATCAAGATTTTACAGTTCCTAATACTCCAATGAAATTAAACGATTACTTGAACGCAGGAATTCCTGTTTTAGCATCTATTGATCGAGGAAATGATTTAGGAAATATTTTGGTAAATAATAACATGGGACTATTTGCTTACGCAGATTCTCCAAATGAATTATTTTTGGCCTTCAAAGAATTGTATCTAAATAAGGAAGAATGTTTTGATATCGGGAAAAATGGAAATAAATTTTGCCATGAGAATTTATCAGCTGAAAAGTCTTATGAAAAAATCATTAATATTTTAAATTAATATAATGTACAAACACTTTTTCAAACGATTTTTCGATTTTTTTATCGCCTTAATTGGACTTATTGTTTTGTCTCCAATATTTATTTTTGTGACAATTGGCTTATATTTTGCTAATCAAGGAAAACCATTCTTTTTTCAATCACGTCCAGGTCTAAATGCGAAAATTTTTAAAATCATCAAGTTTAAAACCATGAACGATAAAAAAGATGCCAATGGAAATCTTTTATCAGACGCCGAACGATTAACATCTATTGGAGCTTTTGTTCGCAAAACAAGTTTAGACGAAATTCCACAATTAATCAATGTATTAAAAGGCGATATGGCGATTATTGGACCGCGTCCTTTGTTGCCACAATATTTACCTTTGTATAATGAAGTTCAAAAACATCGTCACGACGTTCGGCCAGGAATTACAGGTTGGGCACAAGTAAATGGTAGAAATGCCATTTCTTGGACAAAGAAGTTCGAACTGGATGTTTGGTATGTAGATAACCTTTCTTTTACAACGGATATAAACGTGTTTTTTACAACATTTAAGAAAGTCTTTAAAAGTGAAGGTATTTCGCAAGAAGGACAAGTTACAGCAGAAGCCTTTAATGGTAGAAATTAAATAATTAGTGATGAAAAATATAGCAATTTTTGGAGCAGGTGGTTTTGGGCGAGAAGTTAAAACCATAATTGATAAAATAAATAATGAAAATCCAAACACCTATAACTTTTTAGGGTTTTATGATGATGGATTTGAGAAAGGAACTATCATAAATGGATGCCCTATATTAGGAGGAATAGATGAACTAAATAATGAAAACAATCCATTGAGTTTGGTTATTTCTATTGGAGATCCAAAAATAAAATTGAAAATTATAAATTCAATTCAAAATCCAAATATTGATTTTCCAACAATAATTCATCCAAATGCTTCAATTTCTAATGATTTTGTAGAAATAGGAGAAGGTTCAATCATTTGTGAAGGAACTATAATAACTTGTAACATTAAGATAGGAAAATTCGTCATTCTTAATTTGATGTGTACAGTTGGTCATGATACTATTATTGATGATTATTGTGCTTTTATGCCATCTGTAAATATATCTGGTGAAGTTCATATTCACAATGCTGTTTATGTAGGTACTGGAGCAAAAATTATTAATTTACTAGAAATAGGAGAAAATACAATTATAGGTGCAGGTGCTGTGGTTTCCAAGTCTATACCAGCCAATTGTACTGCGGTTGGAATACCTGCAAAACCAATTAAATTTCACAATTAAAACTTAATTTTATGAACTCAAAAATATGGCTTTCTTCCCCACACATGGGTGGAAATGAACTAAAATACATTCACGAAGCATTTGATGCAAATTGGGTAGCACCTCTTGGACCAAATGTTGATGGTTTTGAAAAAGATATAGAAAAATTCTTAAATGAAGATGTTAAAGTTGCGGCTTTATCTGCTGGAACAGCGGCTATTCATTTAGCTTTGATAGAATGTGGAGTTGGTTACGGAGACGAAGTTTTGTGTCAAACAATGACATTTTCCGCAACTTCAAATCCTATTGCTTATCAAGGTGCAACGCCTGTTTTTGTAGATTCGGAAGCTGATACATGGAATCTTTGCCCGATTGCTTTAGAAGAAGCGATACAAGATAGAATTGCGAAAGGTAAAAAGCCAAAAGCAATTTTAGCGGTTCATTTGTACGGAATGCCATATAAAGTAGATGAAGTTTCTGCAATTGCGGAAAAATATGATATTCCAGTTATCGAAGATGCTGCGGAAGGACTAGGATCTAAATTTAAAGGTAAATCTGCTGGAACTTTTGGTCGTTTCGGAGTTTTATCGTTTAACGGGAATAAAATTATTACAACTTCTGGTGGTGGAGCGTTAGTTTCCCATACGAAAGAAGACAAGGATAAAGCCGTTTTCTTAGCGACTCAAGCTCGTGATAATGCACCACATTACCAACACTCACATATTGGGTACAATTACCGTATGAGTAATATTTCGGCTGGTATCGGTCGTGGACAGATGGAAGTTTTGCAAGATAGAGTAGATGCTCGTCGTGCGATGAATCAATTTTATCAAGAGTTATTTGCTGATATTGATGGCGTAACTGTTTTTGTTGAGCCAAATTCTGATTATTATTCGAATCATTGGTTGTCTGCAATCACAATTGATCCGAAAGTTGCAGGAAAAACACGCGAAGATTTACGTTTAGCATTATTAGAAGATGATATCGAATCTCGCCCATTATGGAAACCAATGCATTTACAACCTGTTTTTGCTGATGCACCTTATTACGGTGGAAAAGTTGCTGAAGAATTATTCGAGAATGGTTTATGTTTACCTTCTGGTTCTAATTTAACAGACGAAGAACGCACTCGTATTGCACAAAAAATAAAAGAAGTTTTCGGGAAATAATTTTTTCGAAATAAAATATATTCAAAATCCTCTTAAGAAAACTTGAGAGGATTTTTTTATAAATAGAATTCAGAATTATTAGATATTTTTTCTTTTGTAAATTTTCTGAATGATATTATATGTAAAATAATACTGATTGGAACAAAAGAAATTAATAATATCCAATCAATTTCATCATTTAGAATTGCTGCTAAAAATATTAAAATAATCAGAGAAGAACTCATTGTTAACGGAAGAGAATAATTGAGTAGGATATATTTTAATGGAAAAAGAGACGGAATAATAAGTAAACCTATCAGTCCAAAAAGGAAATAATCAATCTGAAAAAATAGTGATAAAACCAAACAAGGAGAAATTAGAAGTAGACAATTCATAAAAAAATCTAATTCATTACGAATAATATACTGCTTGTTTGTCAATTTAGAAAGTATAAAATAATCCAACTTTTCTGTTTTTTGTACATTGAAAAAAGAAATTATGATGACAGCTAATACGCATCCTAAAAATAAGTTTCGATTTGATTCTATTAATCCTTGATATGCGACGTAGTAAATGCCAATTAATACGAGATAATTTATTTTGAATCTTCTATAATTTACAATTGTTAGAACATCTAATATCTTGAATGGTAATTTTATTTTTGGTTGATTATCTTTCTGAAAATAAAAGGTAAAGAATAAAAAAATAATGAATGAATAACATAAAAATGTATAATTTTTTAAAACAATTAATGCAATAATGTTAAGCACATTTATAAGAATTATTTCAAGAAAAAATAGGAAATAAATGGTTTTTGTCGGAAATAAATTTTTTAAAAGAGCATGATCATTTCGATTATTTATAAATTGACTTGATGTAAAAACAAAAATTATGACAAAATAAGAGGTTAAATCTAAAGCTGGAAATGTTGGAAACGAACCGTTAATTATCTTGAAAATTAGAATAAAATAACCAATAAGAGGAATCCAAAAAGCAGATTGATCCTTGTAAGTTAATTGTCTATATCTATTGATGAAGATGATTTTTAGCGTGTAGATTAGTTTATCCATTATTTAGAAGAAATCATAAATAAATTCATAATATTCTCATTTTCTACTTCAACAATTTGCTGATTATTTACAAAAAAAGTTTTGGTCAAATAAGGCAACACAATTTCTACAATATGAGAAGAAACAAAGACAATATTCTTCTTTGCCAATTCTCTAATTTTAGTCAATAAAATATAATTACTTTCAATATCTAATCCATTGAAAGGTTCGTCAAAAATATAAATTTTATAATCATCAAATTGTAAAATTGTGTTTACATACGCTTTCTTCAAAGTCCCTGTAGACATTGTTTTCAGCATTATTTTTTCGTTAATATCAAACAAACGTTGCGATTGAGGATTTTGTCTACCAGAAACTTTTTGATAAAATTTATAAAATTCTTCAGCCGTCAAATATTCATAAATAGCAGGTTCTGTTGCTAAGAACGCCACGTCAGAAGAAGACAAATTTTTGTTATTAAATTCAACCTTTCCTTTGTACGATTTTAAACCACACAAAGCTTTCAAAAATGTACTTTTTCCTTGTCCATTTTTTCCGAAAATACCGTATAAACCGACTGTATCAATTGATAATTTAACATCTTTAAGTATTATTTTATCATTGTTATATTTTATCTCATCAATATGAATATCTAAAACAGATTGTTGCATCGTCCTATATTTTCTCAAAATATACATAAAAGTCCTCGAATAATTTGTTATAAGTCGATTATCCGTTAAATTTGTATTCAAATTGTTCAGAAATTATGATTGACCAAATCAAACAATATATTGAGGAAGTAAAAAACTTCCATTCAACAAATGCTACTGAAATCGAAGAATTCAGAATAAAATTTTTAGGTAAAAAAGGTATTTTAACAGATTTATTTACACAATTCAAATCTGTGCCAAATGAACTGAAAAAAGAATTTGGTCAAGTTGTGAATGAATTAAAAACGATTGCAACAGAAAAATCAACAGTTCTTAAAAATGAAATTTCTAACGATGGAAAAACGGATATTTCTTTGGATTTAACTCGTCCAGGAGAGCCATTTCCATTGGGTTCTCGTCATCCGATTAATATTACAAAGAATCGTATTATTGAGATTTTTAATCGCATTGGTTTCAGTGTTTCAGAAGGTCCAGAAATCGAAGATGATTGGCACAATTTTACAGCACTTAATTTGCCTGCGCATCACCCAGCACGCGACATGCAAGATACTTTTTTCATAGAAACTGATCCAGATATTGTTTTGCGCACGCATACATCGTCTACGCAGATTCGTCACATGGAAAAAAATCAGCCACCTATGCGTTTCTTAGCGCCAGGACGTGTTTATCGTAATGAGGCAATTTCATCGCGTTCGCACATGATGTTTCACCAAATAGAAGGTTTGTATATAGATAAAGGTGTTTCTTTTGCAGACTTGAAACAAACGTTAAGTTATTTCACAACAGAGTTATTTGGTAAGTCAGAAATTCGTTTGCGTCCTTCTTATTTTCCATTTACAGAGCCTTCTGCTGAGGTTGATGTGTATTGGGGATTAGAAACTGAAACTGATTATCGTATGACAAAAGGGACAGGTTGGTTAGAAATTATGGGTTGTGGAATGGTAGATCCTAATGTTTTGCGCAATGTGGATATTGATCCTGAAAAATATACTGGTTATGCGTTCGGTATGGGAATTGAGCGTATTGCGTTGTTATTGTATCAAATTGGTGATATCCGTTTGTACACAGAAAATGATAAACGTTTCTTAGAGCAATTCAAAGCTGAATTATTCTAAGAATGAAACTATAAACGAAAAATCCTGCTCAATTTTGAGCAGGAATTTTTTATTTGAATAATATTTTAAGTCGTGTTGAGTCAACTTGATTATTACGGATTTCTATAAAATAATTTTGTTGCCAATTCTGCGTTTTTTCCGCTTGTTTATTTTCTGGTTTCACCCAATCAGGGTAAACTCTAAAACCTCGTTTTCCTTCTTTATTTTGGGTTGACAAAATATTTTTTTCGATTAAGATTGACTTAGAAAAAATATAAAATCCTAATTTAGAATCATCTTCTGTTGCGATAATATAATAATCAACTAAATCATTTTCGTCAAAAGGTTCGGTTTGTTTGTCTGCATTTCGTTTCCATAATGTTACAAATTGACCAACTTTTTTGGGTGTAATTTTAGCGTTTCTAAATTTGAATAACACTTGATTTGATTCAAAATTATATCCAGAATATTCATCACATTCCAAGTCTTTTCCTAGATTAGAAATGGATAATTGCAATGGTTTTAGCACAATTTCTTCAAATTGTTGAATAATTTTAATCATTTATTTTAATTGTTGATAAAAGTATAAATCATAATTCGGGAACAAATTTGGATAGAAAATTTTTCCTAAATCATTCAGAACAATATCTGGTCGAAGAATTCCTTGCTCAAAATAATCATTCGATCCTTTTTCGTTCATACGTTTATTGTACGCATAGACATTTCCTTTTTTGAAGGCATCAAACCATGCATAATTTGGGTAAGAAGCTTTCATTTCTGCCAAAGAATTAGCGCCACTTACATTGATCCAATAATTTGCCGATTTTCCTTTTGTGTAAACTTCCTCAAAAGTTAAACTCAAACTCGACGCTCCTTTTTTATCCTTAAAAATATAATTTCCTTTTGCATCATCTATCAATTTTGCTTGCAACAAATCATTTGTCGGCACATACCAAACATCGCCAAACATATTATTTACAACGGTAGAAACTTGCCCTTTTCCTTGTGTTTGAATAATGTTTTTGATAGAATCATAGCTATTATTTACCATATTTACACGACTATTTGCTTCAATCTCTTTTCCGAATAATTTTCCGAAAATCTTTAGATATTCAACTTGTCCCAATGGATTTTGCTCTTTATATTCGTCCAAATACAAGATTTTTATACTATTTTGCTCTAATTGTTGATGAAATTTTGCCAAAACAGGATTAGAACTTGCGATAATAAGTTGCGGTTTATTTTTCAGAATAATTTCTGTGAATAATTCATTAGAAGAACCAATTTTTAGGATTGATTTATTCACAATTCCTTCGGCAATTTTAGGATTATAAACAAAATCTGCATCACTTACACCTTTCAACGTATTTAATGCGCCTAAATAGTCTAAATAAGCAATTGCGGAAGCCGTTTCTACCATTACAGTTTTTATTGGCAACTCTTTTTTATCGAAAGAAACTGTATTTCCTGAAGATTTTATTGTAATTGATGTTTCATTTTCATCAATAGAAATATTTTTTGCAAATAGAAATGTGTTGTTTTTTGATTCTATTTTTGACTCTTCTTTGGTTTGTTTGCAACTGCTAATGGCAATAATTATAACTGAACTGAAAAGGATTTTTTTTATCATTTTGGATTGAATTTATTCTTCGACAAGTTAAGAATTCTTAAAAAATGAGCGAAATTATTTTTGTAAGAGATTGAATGATTGTAGATTAAATTTTAGTTAAAAATTTTTTCTTGAAATCTTAGGAAATTACAGTAAAAGTGCCTTATATTTGCAGTCGAAATAAGGAAGTCATTTTTCTTTTTTTGAAATGGCCGAGTGGCGCAACTGAATAGCGCACCTGATTACGGCTCAGGAGGTTACAGGTTTGAATCCTGTCTCGGTCACAAAAATGCTCAGCGTCAATCGTTGAGCTTTTTTTATGAATATTAAATTCTATTGTTATTCAATAAAAAAGTCCATCTACATAACGTAAATGGACTTTTTGGATTTTTATTATTTCTTTCTGAAGTAAACTTCGATCGGAACTCCTTCAAAATCAAACTCTTTTCTTAATTGATTTTCGATAAATCGTTTGTAAGGATCTTTTACATATTGTGGTAAATTACAGAAAAACGCAAACTGTGGCGTTTTAGTAGGTAATTGTGTCACATATTTAATTTTGATGTATTTTCCTTTGATTGCTGGTGGAGGTGTGATCTCGATAATTGGTAATAAAACTTCGTTTAGTTTACTTGTTTTAATACGACGACTACGGTTCTCATATACATCTATAAATGTATCAACAGCTTTCAATACACGTTGTTTTGTCAATGCAGAGATAAACAAAACTGGTACATCTGTAAAAGGAGCAATACGTTTTAGGATTTGATCTTTGTATTCTTTCATGGTATTTGTTTCTTTTTCAAGTAAATCCCATTTGTTAACTAAGATAACAACTCCTTTACGGTTACGTTCTGCTAAATAAAGTATATTAAGATCTTGCGCTTCAATACCACGTTCGGCATCAATCATCAAAACACAAATATCACATTCTTCTATAGCGCGTACAGCACGCATTACAGAATAGAATTCTAAATCTTCGCTTACTTTACCTTTTTTACGCATTCCGGCAGTATCTACCAAAACAAACTCGTGTCCAAATTTGTTGTACAATGTTTCGATAGAATCACGCGTTGTACCAGCTATATCTGTTACAATGTTACGTTCTTCACCTAATAATGCGTTAATAAAAGTAGATTTCCCAGCATTTGGGCGACCTACGATTGTTATTTTTGGTAAACCTTCAAATGGATCTACGTGAACTTCTTCTGTAAAAGTATCCACAACAGCATCCAATAATTCACCTGTTCCACTACCGCTCATTGCAGCGATTGTAAACATATTCTCGAATCCTAAGTTATAAAACTCATACGAATCCTCTAAATTTTTGTTGGTATCGACCTTATTCACAACTAAGAATGTAGGCTTCTTAGTGCGTCTTAAAAGGTTGCCAACTTCCTTATCCATATCCGTTAATCCAACTTGATTGTCTACCATGAACAAAATTACATTTGCTTCATCAATAGCTAATTCAACTTGCTTACGGATCTCTTCTTCAAAGGTATCATCAGAACCAACGACATACCCTCCGGTATCGATCACAGTAAATTCTTTTCCATTCCAATCTGATTTTCCATAGTGACGATCGCGTGTAACACCAGAAGTGTCATCAACGATAGCTTGTCTTTTTTGGATTAATCGATTGAAGAAAGTAGATTTACCAACGTTTGGTCTTCCTACAATTGCAACTATATTTGACATTTTGCAAAGGTATAATTTTTAGCAGATATTTTTACATTAATTTTTTGATTGAGAAACTATTGAGCATAAAAAAAAGGTTAGATGAATCTCTAACCTTAACAAATTGTTATTTTACAATTTTCAATAATTCTTTTTCAGCGACTACTTTTCTTAGTCCAGAGCTTGAGAAACGGTGATCTCTTGAGTTATAATAAAACTCGATTCCTTTTTCTTCACAGTATTTTCGTCCTGTAAAATTTTTGTCTTGGTATTCGATACCTAGAATACGAACATTAATGTTGAATGATCGTAAAATATCTTCCAAATCTTGCTCAGTTGCATAAGGAATTATTTCGTCTACAAATTTACATCCTTTTAATTGGATGTAGCGTTCTACAACAGTTTGTGTAGGACGATTTTTTTCTGGACGATCTAGTGTAGGGTCGGTTTGTAAGCCTACAATCAAATAATCACATTGTTGTTTTGCATCTTCAAGCATTTTTATATGCCCTGCGTGCAAAAGGTCAAATGCACTAAATGTTATTCCGATTTTCATAGTTTGTTAGGTTATAATATTGTCTTAGTCTTCGCTCGATCGGTTGTAATCGTCTTCAATACGAACAATATCATCTTCTCCAAAATACGTACCATGTTGTACTTCGATAAAAATTAATTTCTCTTTACCTATATTTTTTATTCGATGCTTTGCTTGTAAAGGAATTATTACAACTTCTCCCGCATTGTATTCGTAATCTTTGTCATTAAGAGTTACCAAAGCTTTTCCTTGTACAATTGTCCAAACTTCAGCACGCTTATTGTGATATTGATAAGACAAACGTCCATCAACATTCACTTCTATTCTTTTTACCTTATATGTATTGGTGTCTTCTAAAACATAGTAAGAACCCCAAGGTCTTTTTCCAATTTCCATTATTATGCAATTTACGGAATATTTGTTCAGTTTCTGAATAAATATCCAATTAATAAATTGTTACTATTCTATTCAATAAAAAAAGCCTCAAACATTAAGTTCGAGGCTTTATAAATGTGGTGGTGCCTCCAGGAATCGAACCAGGGACACAAGGATTTTCAGTCCTTTGCTCTACCAACTGAGCTAAGGCACCGTCATTTTGGATTGCAAATATAAGGCAGTATTTTTATTATTTCCAAAATTATTTTTAATTATTTTCAATAAAATCATTAAATCATTCATTTTTAATTTGTTAAATTTAAGTATAGTTTTTGATGAACTTAAAAAAAGAGATGAATGGATTGGACTACTATTTTAGAGATTTGGACTTTTATAAAAGCCTGGTATTGGGTTCCTGTAACGTTATTATACATAATGGTGATTATAACTATTTTGATAGAAAATGGTAATCCAACAAAAACTATAGCTTGGATTTTGGTCATTATATTTTTACCTTTTATCGGAATTATTATATATTTTTTCTTTGGGCAGAAGTTTAATCGTGAACGATTTTTTCAACGAATTGATAAAAAACACAAAGAAATTATAAATGATAAATGGAATGAAATGGAAAGTCTTATTCAAGATGATTTATCGCAAATAGAGAATAAAATAAATTCTTTAACTCAAGTTTTTAGATACCTAAATAATAATAGAATAGCACCTCCATCTACAAAAAATAAAGTTAAACTCTTAATTAATGGAGAAGAAAAATTTCCTCTTTTTTTAGAAGCACTTCGTTCTGCAAAAGATCATATACATTTAGAATATTATATTTTTGAAGAAGATAATATAGGAAATGAAATAATTGATATTCTCAAAGAGAAAGCAAAAAAAAGCGTAGAAGTTCGTATTACTGTTGATGATTTTGGATCTCCAAAAATTAATAAACATTATAAACAATTTGAAGAATCAGGAATTGAATTTCAAACGTTTTTACCTGTACATTTTTCATCTTTGGCTAATTCTAACTATCGAAATCATCGTAAAATATTGATAGTTGATGCAAAAATTGCTTTTGTAGGAGGAATTAATATTAGTGATAAATATATTAATCAAAATGGAGAAAAAAGTTTGAATAACGGAGTTTATTGGCGAGATACGTCTGTTATGGTGGAAGGTGAAGCAATAAATAGTCTACAATTGCACTTTCATTTAAATTGGATGATGACAGAAGGAAAAGAGTTTAAAATTGCCAATAGAAAGTATTTTTTTAATTCAGAAAATATTCAGTTTGAAAATTCTGCAACAGTTAGTTTTGGACTTACTTCTCCTGGCGATAGTGTCCATTCTGCTATGGAAGCGATGATTTTGGCAATAACTCTTGCAAAGAAAAAAGTGCAACTGTGTACGCCTTATTTTATTCCGAGTGATGAATTTAAAACAGCTCTTATGATTGCTGTTTCTGCAGGAGTAGAAGTTGAGCTAATTATTCCCAAAAGAGGAGATTCAATAATTGTACAGCAGGCTTCATTGTCTTATTTAAAGCCTATTATGAGAAGAGGTGTTAAAGTTTATTTATACGAAAAAGGATTTATTCATGCCAAAACAATTACGATAGATGATGAACTTGCTTTTATAGGAACAGTTAATTTAGATTATAGAAGTTTCTTTATTAATTTTGAAATTACGTCTGTTATTCATGATGAAATACTATTAAAACAAATGGCTAATCAGTTTCATATAGATAAAGAAAACTCAGAGATTTTGACAATTAAAAAATGGGAAGAAAGACCTTGGTATAAAAGAGCTTTTGCATCGGTTTGTCGATTATTAGCACCAATTTTATAAAATATTTAGAAAAATAAAACCCACTTCGCTTGAAGTGGGTTTTGTTTTTATTGATTTCTAAAATCTTCAATTTCTTGTTTGATTTGAGCATATCGTCTTTTCAAATCATCAGATAAATTATTCGGTAAATCTTTTATCTTTTTTAATTGGAAGGATAAAAATATAGCAAATAAACCAGAAGTAATTACTGCCATTCCTAGCCATAGAACAGCTGTTAAACCAGCCAATTGTGGTGTCCAAAGTAATATTATGGCTAAAATTAAACTGATTATTGAAATACATAAAGAGAATCCCCAATCTTTTACACCATAGTTTTTTAAGTCTAAAGAGTGACTAATTCCAGAAATAGAACGGAATAAAATTAAGAATCCAACATAATATGCAAAAACTTCTAAAGAAAGTACAGGATTTACAACTAATAAAAAACCGACAATTGTTGTTACAATTCCGTAAGCTAATGTCCAGCCCCAACTATCAATTTCATCTTTATTCGCAATCGAAAAAATGATTTCAGAAATACCTGAGAACAAAAATGAAATACTAAAAACTAACGATAAAGCGGCGTATGAAGCCAGTGGGTTTATAAAACAATAAACTCCCAATCCGATAAATAGTAAACCAATTAATAATAAAATCCACCAATACTTAATGGATTCTTTAATGGATTTGTAAAATGTTCTTGCCATAGTGTAATCGTTTTTAAATAATTAAAATTAGTATTCTAAAATTAAGAATTTTATAAGAATATAGCCGCATTATTTGTTAATTTTTAATCAATTAAGATTTTTCTTAAATCAATGTTTATTCATTGTTTAGAAATAATCAAATACGTGTAACTTTGAATTTCGCTTAAAAAATATTTAGAATGAAATATGGAATTGAGGCGGCTTCTATCTACGTTCCGCACATCTATTTGCCAATAAAAGATTTAGCAATAAAAAGAAATATTGATCCCGAAAAATTAAAATTAGGTTTAGGGCTGAAAAAAATGGCTATTCTCGATGTTCACGAGGATACAGCTACAATTGCAGCCAATGCTTTGTTGAAATTAATCAAAGATTTTAATATTAATCCCGCAGATATTGGTCGAATTTATTTAGGAACCGAAAGTGCCTTAGACGGCGCAAAACCAACAGCTACTTATGCTGTACAATTGGTAGAATCTGTTTTGGCTGATGAATTTGGCTCGCGTGTTTTTAGACATACCGATGTTGTAGATATGACATTTGCTTGCGTTGGTGGAGTAGATGCTATGCATAATTCGATAGATTATGTACGTATTAATCCAGAAAAAAAAGCAATTGTAATTGCGGCAGATTATGCAAAATATGGATTAGAATCGACAGGAGAATATACGCAAGGCGCTGGTGCTGTAGCGGTTTTGATTTCGAATAAACCAGATTTGATTGCGTTTGATAATATTTGGGGAATTGGTATGGAATCGGTTTTTGATTTCTTCAAACCTCGTCAATCAACGTCTAATTCGGAGGTTTTAAATGCTTTAGAAACAACAAAATCTGAAATAGAAATCTTTTCTGATGAACCTGTTTTTGAAGGTCAATATTCTAACGAATGTTATAAAAATCGTGTTAGAGAAGCTTATTTTGACTTTAAAGAACAAGCTGGAATTGATGGTAAATTGTACGAAGACTGGCGTTATGTTGCTTTTCATTTGCCTTATGCTTTTCAAGGAAAACGAATGTTTTCGGATGTTTTTGCGTTAGAAAATAATTTAGAAAACTCAAATGATAACTTGAAAATTGTTTCAAAATCGGAGGATTATAAAGCATTAATCAAAGAAAAAGTAGAACCAACGCAACGTGCTTCTTCAGAAATTGGAAATATGTACACAGCGTCTGTTTTTACTGCATTTTTATCTGCATTACAGGTTAGTTCTGATGCCAATGAAGATTTGATTGGACAGAAAATAGGTTTCATTGCGTATGGTTCGGGTTCAAAATCAAAAGTTTTTCAAGGAGAAATTGGTGAAGGCTGGAAAGATGTGATGAATAAAATTAATTTGTTTGATTATCTGAACGGAAGACAAGCAATTACTTTTGATCAATATCAAGATTTACATAACAAAAATCTAAAAACGTCAATTAATGATTCAAAAGGTTTTGCTTTGGATCGAATAGAAACGGAAATAAATGATTTGAAAGGTGCAAGATATTACACATATAAAGGATAAAAACAAAAAAATCGCTCACTGAGCGATTTTTTTATACTTGTTTTAGCTTCCATTTTCCTCTTCGGAATAAGATAAAAGCGACTATTGCAATAAACGTTTCTGAAACAGGAATTGCGATAAAAACGCCTTCTTCTTTTAGGTTAAAATGATACGACAATACATAAGCTAATGGAATTTGGAACAACCAAAAGCCAACCAGATTAATTAATGTCGGCGTCATTGTGTCACCCGCACCGTTAAATGCATTCATCATCATCATACCTATTCCGTACAAAAGAAAACCAGTTGCCAAGATATACATTCCTTCTCTAGCAACAATTTTGATATGCTCTTCTGTAGTGAAAATCGATACCAAATAATTGCTCAGTCCATAAAAAATAACACTTACAATCAACATATAAATAATATTGAATTTCATTGTCATCATCACAGATTTTGATGCTTTTTCGGGATCTTTATTTCCTAAATTTTGACCAACCAAAGTTGCTGCAGCATTACTTAAGCCCCAAGCAGGTAACATAAAAAACATCATCAATCGTAAAGCTGTTTGATAACCCGACGATGCAATTTCTCCACCTGTTTGTGCTACTATTCTTGCCAAAATAATCCAACTACAACTTGCAACAATGTATTGTAAAATGGCAGGTACAGCAATTTTAACAATGCTCATTATCGGTTTTATTTTTGGAAGGAAATAATTAAGTTTTATTTGAATTAACGAGTTACTTTTTGTTAAACAATACAATTGATAAATTACACCACAACTTCTACCAATTGCAGTAGCTAATGCAGCTCCTTCTAAACCCATTGCAGGAAAATGAAACCATCCACGTATCAAGATTGGACAAAGAATAATGTTAATAATATTTGCCAACCACAAACTTTTCATGGCAATTGCAGCATTTCCAGCTCCGCGAAAAATTCCGTTAATCAAAAATAAAAGAACAATACTTAAACAACTTGCCATCATTATTTTGGTGAAATTTTTACCATATTCGGCAGCTTGTTCTGTAGATCCCATCCAAATCAATAAATCTTTGGCGTATATAAATCCGAAAACACTCAATAAAATGGTGATAATTACCGAAAGTATAATTGCTTGAGCGGCACTTTTTGATGCCTTTTCTGGTTTTTTTTCTCCAATTCGTCGCGCAATTATCGCTGTTGCAGCCATACTAATTCCGATGGAGATGGAATATACGATTGTTAACAAAGATTCTGTAAGACCTACGGTTTGTATAGCGTAAGCACTTTCTTTAAGATGTCCAACAAAGTATAAATCGACCAATGCAAATACAGATTCCATTACCATTTCGAACATCATCGGAATGGCTAATAGAAATACAGATTTCTTGATTGGTAATGCGGTTAAGTCTAAGTTTTCGCTTGAAAAAGCTTGTTTAATCAACGAAAAAATTGACCCAATTTTGGCTGTAAAATTTGAATTTGCAGTCATAATTTTAAAATTTGAAAATAATAAAAATTAATTGATAATGAATTATCTAAGAATGAATAAAACTTTAAATTGCCGCGTAGTTTTGATTATTTATTCATTCAAAAAAATCTGAGAGGATTTCGTTTTGCAAATGTAAATCATTTTTTACGATTGATAATTATTCATTTGAATTATTATCTTTACATAAACAGCAATTATACAAAAGATGAAAAAAACTGCTTTTATTTTATTAAATGTAGCACTTATGGTAGGAGTGAATGCACAGAGTTATAAAAAAAAATATCCTGAAACAAAGAAAGTAGACCATGTTGATACTTATTTTGGAGAAAAAGTTCAGGATCCATATCGTTGGTTAGAAAATGATTTGTCTGAGGATACAAAAAAATGGGTTGTTGACCAAAATAAAGCGACTTATGCTTACTTGAATGAGATTCCATTACGTGCTCAATTAAAAAAATCATTAACAGATATTTGGAATTACGAAAAGATTTCAACACCATTCAAAGAAGGAGATTTCACTTATTATTATAAGAATGATGGTTTACAACAACACTCAGTTTTATACCGTAAGTTAGGAGAAAATGGAGCAGAAGAAGTGTTCTTAGATCCAAATAAATTCTCAAAAGATGGTTCAGTTTCTTTGTCTGATGTTAGTTTTTCTAAAGACGGAAGTTTAGTTGGTTATTCTATTTCTGAAGGTGGTTCGGATTGGAGAAAAGTAATTATTCTTAATGCAAAAGATAAAACACAAGTTGGTGAAACGTTGATTGACGTTAAGTTTTCTGGAATTGCTTGGAAAGGAAATGATGGTTTTTATTATTCATCTTACGACAAACCAAAAGGATCAGAATTATCAGAAAAGACAGATCAACACAAATTATATTACCACAAATTAGGTACAGCTCAGAAATCAGATAAAATGATTTTTGGTGGATCTGAAACGCCTCGTCGCTATGTTGGTGCATATTTAACAGATGACGAAAGATTTTTGGTAATTACCGCAGCAAATACAACAACGGGTAACGAATTATATTACCAAGATTTATCGAAACCAAATAGCCCAATCAAAACGATTGTTAATAATTTTGATACAAGTACATCAATTATTGACAATGATGGAGAAACATTCTATTTTTTCACAAATAATAAAGCACCAAATAACAAAGTTGTAAAAGCGAATCTTTCAGATTTGAGCGAGTCTGCTTGGAAAACTGTTATTCCAGAAACAGAAAACGTATTATCAGTTTCTACTGGAGGAGGTTATTTATTTGCTAAATACTTAAAAGATGCTATTTCTGTTGTAGAGCAATATAAGTATGATGGATCAAAAGTTCGTCAAATTACATTACCAGGAGTTGGTTCTGCATCAGGTTTTGGAGGAAAAAAAACGGATAAAGAAATCTATTTCGGATTCTCTAATTACATTACACCTTCTACAAGTTACAAATACAGTGTAGAAACGGGTTCTTCTAATGTTTACATCAAACCAAATGTGAAATTTAATTCGGATGATTACGTTTCAGAACAAGTTTTTTATACGTCGAAAGATGGTACAAAAGTTCCGATGATTATCACGTACAAAAAAGGATTAAAGAAAAATGGTAAAAATCCTACAATCGTTTATGGATATGGAGGTTTCAATGTTAGTTTAACGCCAGGATTTAGTCCAGCAACTGCTGCTTGGATAGAAAATGGTGGTGTTTATGCTGTTCCAAACTTACGTGGAGGTGGAGAATATGGTAAAAAATGGCATGATGGAGGTCGTCAATTCAATAAATTAAATGTATTTAACGATTTCATTGCTGCTGCCGAATATTTACAAAAAAATAATTATACTTCACCAGACTTTACTGCTCTTTCAGGAGGGTCTAATGGAGGATTGTTAGTTGGTGCAACAGAAACAATTAATCCAAAAATTGCAAAAGTTGCTTTGCCTGCGGTTGGAGTTTTAGATATGTTACGTTACCATACTTTTACTGCTGGTGCAGGTTGGGGATATGATTATGGAACGGCTGATGATAGCAAAGAAATGTTTGAATTTCTAAAAGGATATTCGCCTGTACATAATGTAAAAGAAGGTACTTGTTATCCTGCGACTTTAGTAACTACGGGAGATCATGATGATCGTGTAGTGCCATCACATTCGTACAAATTTGTAGCGAATTTACAAGCAAAACAAGCCTGTGAAAATCCAGTTTTGATTAGAATTGAAACAAAAGCAGGTCACGGAGCTGGTCGTTCGACAGAAGTTGTGATTAACGAAACGGCTGATAAATATGCATTCACTTTGTGGAACATGGGAATCAAAAAACTGAAATAAAATTAGCTTTTAAATAACAAAAATCCATCTGATTATTCAGATGGATTTTTTTATTTTTGATAAAATTTATTGAATGAAAAAATTATTAACGCTACTTATCTTATGTTCAACTTTTTCTTTTGGACAATATATCTCTAAAGCGAAAATAACTTCTAAGAGTACAAATAATTCTTTTGAAATAAGCGATGTAAAATATATTAATGATGGAAAAGGATTGCAGTTTAAAACAGATTTATCAAAAAATACTTTTGCAGTAGTTAGAATAAAAGATTTTGAATTAGTTTATGATACTGAAAATTTTTCTAAGAATATTCCTGAAATAAAAGGTGTATTTAGTAAAGAATCTTTTAGTTATATTGATGGAGTTTATCTGACAAAAGATGATTTCGTTTCTAAAAATGTCGAAAATAAATCATTTGAAGTGAAACCAAATCTTTATGCAGATTGGTTTGAGCAATCAGTTGATTTAGTTAATTTTTATGACACAAAAGGAAAATTTCCTGAATTTCAACAACGAGATTATTTTGCAATTGTGAGCAATGGAGATATTTATTTTAATGTAAAAGAGATTAAAAAGATTGCAAAAGATAAAAAAATCTTATTAGCTAAAGAGATTCCAAATTTTGCCTATGTTAGAGTAAAAGCTGGATCAGATAATCATTTGTACATGGAACTGCCAAAATCACAACAAAATAATGGCTATTTAATGATGTTTGGAATTGCTGGAGCAATTGCTTCAACTGTTTTAGAAACTAAAGATACTCCAGAAGCTTATTCAGAAAATTATATCAATCTAGTTAAAGAGAGAATCATAACTCTTAATACAAATGATTATAAAGGAATCATTTTTGATACAAAAAATAAGGAATTCGAAATATTATCGAATTGTTCTGATTTAAGTAGTTATGCGAAACGATATAATTCAGAACTTAATTTAGATTGTAAAGCAGAATATTCTATAGATAAACAAAGAGAAATATTAAATAACCTTTAATAATTACAAAATGAGTACAAAAACATACGCAGCATTTAATGAAACAGATCCATTAGTGCCACATACAATAGAACGTCGTCATTTACATGCAAAAGACGTTTTTATAGATATCGAATATTGTGGTGTTTGTCACAGCGATATTCATACAGCAAAAGGAGATTGGGGAAAACCAAGCTATCCAGTTGTACCAGGACATGAAATTATTGGTAGAGTAAGAGAAGTTGGACCAGAAGTAACAAAATACAAAGTTGGTGATTTGGTTGGAGTAGGATGTATGGTAGAATCTTGCCAACACTGTTCTCCTTGCGACGATGGTATCGAGCAATATTGCGAGAATGGTTTTACAGGAACATACAATTCTAAAAACTCAAAATACGGAGGAGTAACATACGGTGGTTACGCAGAACATATTGTAGTTGAAGAAGATTTTGTTTTAACTGTTCCAGAAAATATTGATGCTAAAGCTGCTGCACCATTGCTTTGTGCAGGAATTACAACTTGGTCACCTTTACGTCATTGGAATGTAAAATCGGGAGATAAAGTTGGAATTATTGGGCTTGGTGGTCTTGGTCACATGGGTGTAAAATTTGCAAAAGCAATGGGCGCTCATGTTGTTATGATTACAACTTCTGAGGCGAAAGGAGAGGATGCAAAGAAATTAGGAGCAGATGAGGTATTGATTTCAAAAGATGTAGAGCAATTAAAAGCACATGCAAATTCGTTTGATTTTTTACTAAATACAATTCCTGTAAAACACGATGTTAATCCATATCTTAATTTATTGAAATTAGATAAAACAATGTGTATGGTTGGTGCTGTAGAGCCTTTAGACCCAATGCATGGAGGTTTGTTGATTATGAAACGACGCAATCTTGCAGGTTCATTAATCGGAGGAATCAAAGAAACACAAGAAATGTTAGACTTTTGTGGTGAGCATAATATTGTTTCTGATGTTGAGATGATTGATATTCAGAATATTAATGAAGCTTATGAACGAATGATAAAATCTGATGTTAAATATCGCTTTGTGATTGACATCAAATCATTGAAAAACGCTTAAAATCATCATTTATAAATCAAAAAATCCGCTCACAGAGCGGATTTTTTGATTTAATATTCAAGCTTTATTTTGTAACAGAGTCTGTTTTTGTATCGACAGCTTTTACAGTTTTTGCTGAATCTGTTGTAACACCTTCCACAGAATCTGCAGCCGGAACAGCTGTTTTTTCTACAATTACAGAATCTTCTACAATTGTTGTTGGTTCTCCAACTTTTGGTTCTTGTTTACAAGAAATTGCTGTGAATGAAATCGCTACAAGAGCGAATAACGCTAATTTTTTCATTTGATAATCTGTTGTTTAATTTCTCTTTAAAACTATTTTTTTTCTGTTGTAGTCGTAGTTGTTTCAACTTTTACAGGCGTTTCTTTTACAACTACTGAGTCTTTAATGACAACTGAATCTTTACCTACAGAATCAATTTTTACAGAATCTTCAATTGTTGTAATTGTATCATTTTTTACCTCTGTTTCAGTTTTTGTTTCTTTCGATCCAAATAAATTACAAGAAGATAAACCAAATGCAGTTCCAATAACTCCTAATACGATTACGTTTAATGCTAATTTTTTCATAACTTTAATTTTTTTAAATGTTTAATTTGATTTTTAATTTTCGTTGATTTCTCAATCATTTTGTTAAGTCAAAGTTAGAACGACAACAATATTTTTCTAAGCAAAATAGTTGTAACATTGTTGTAATCAATTGTGCAAATAATCAACAAAAGTTTTACAACATATAATATCAAACAAAACATCATTAATAAAGAAATACAACGCATCTTATCAAAAAAATTATTTTATTTGTAGATGTATTTAAAAACAAATTGTAAAATCGTTTTTATTTTACAAAATATTCATAACCAATTATTTAAACTTTAATTTTTGAGCAAATTTACAGATATAGAAATTTTCGAAATTCTAAAAAAATCGATAGCAAAACGATTTTTAGAAGAAAATTCTGCTCAATCCGATAATATTTCTGATTGGAGAGGTCAAGAAATTACTTCTTTTCAAGACGATTTATTCAATAAAACCCGCTCTACTGTGAGCGAAAAATGGTTTTATACGTATTTTAAGTCAGATTTTAAGAAACTTCCACGCATAGACATGCTCAATCTGCTATCACAATATTGTGGTTATAAGAATTGGGCGCATTTTGTTCAAATTAATAAAAATGAACATTTTGGAACAAATAAAGTTGAAGAATCGACGATAGAAGCAGAAAAAACAGAAAATAATCTACCAAAAAATAATTTTTCAGAAGAAGTTTCGACAGAAATTATTCCCGAAAATAAAGAATCGACAAACAAAGAAGAAGAACCTGATAAAACGAAGAAAACAAAACCGAAACTTAAATTAATTTCGATGATTTCGGCTACAATTTTAGTTTTGTGTGGAATTGGGGCAGGCGTTTATTATTCTTTTTTCGACCAAAAAGAATACGAATTTTGTTTTGTAGATGCTGATCGACAGACGGCTGTAACAAATTCTGTTGAGGTTACAATAATTAGAGATGGTTTTACACCGCTTTATTTATCGACAAAAACAGGTTGTATAAAATTTGAATCGCAAAGAGATACAATCAAAATGTTTGTGAGTTCGCCTTATTATAAACAAGATACGTTTAAGGTTAATTTGCATCAATATAATCAGCCTGAAAAGTTGCTTTTAGAGCCTGATGATTATAAAATTATGCTTTATTATTATTCTAATTCAGCAAAAGATTTGAAACAAAGAATAGCTAAACTTGACCAAATGATTGCGAATAATGCGCTTATTTATCAGGTTTATGACAATGATTTTTTTGGTGTTGAGATTTTATCAAAACAACAATATATTAATTTGGTTACAATGCCGACGACTTCGTTAAAGAATTTTTCTTTGATCGAATCTGAAAGCAAAAATGGAAAAATTGTTAAATTAAAATTTAAAATCCAACAAGATGAGAATGATAAGTAAAATTACTCAGTTTAGCCTAGTTGTGCTATGTAGTGTTTGGATTATATTTTCGTGTAAAGACGATAAATATAAAGGAGATTATAACCCAGAAGCGATAAAAGGATATAAAAATGAGGCGTCTACTGTGAGTAGTAAAATGGACTCGTTAGAAGCTGTAAATTTTATTGCAAAGCAGAAATTACGCGAGTTTTATGAACTTTCTGCGCTGGCTTCTAACACAAGCGATACGGTGGTTGATAGTTTGTTGAAAGATCAATTATTGGCCTATTTCCCAGAAAAAGATACAACAGAAATTTATCCGTTATTGAGAGATTTAGCCTCAAAAAAAGTAACCTATACATCTGTAACAAAATTTGCAATATTACCAAAAGACTCTATAACGCCAGATTCTATCAAGAAAATTGCGTATTCTATTAACTATTTTAATGCAGATAAGAAATTAATAGAAAGTAACAATCGTGTAGGCGTTTTTGTTTTGAAGCAAGAACCAATACAGTTTAAGCGCGAGTTTAAATTTTATTTCAGAACATTGAATGAGAAAAAAGATTCCGTTCAGAAAGACGTTATACCTTCTGGAGTGATACAAGAATCTAAAGGAAAATCGCCCAAATAAGCATCTTCAATAGTATCAATAGGTTTAAAATATGTTAAACCTATTTTTTTTGACTCAGGTTTACATTTCGCCAAAAATGTGTCGTAATATCCACCTCCATAACCCACTCTATTCCCTTTTTTATCCGCTACAAATAGTGGAATTAAAATCACATCAATTTCAGTAGAATCAATTTCTTTGTAATGAATAGGTTCTGGAATTTGAAGTGAATTTAGTTGTGTTTCAAAGCCTTTTTTTACTTCACAATTTATCATATCATCACCAACAACAAGCGGTAAAACGACGTTTTTGTGTTGTTGAAACAACCAATCAATAATAGGATAAGTATTGATCTCGTTGTTTTTTTCTATCGGTAAAAAAATGTGAAAAGTTTGAGCAGAAGTAAAATCTATCTGTTTCAATTGATTAAAAATCTGCGCACTAAGATTATTAACTTCTTCTCTTGAGAATTGTTTGCGTAAGTTTCTGTAATATTTCCTTGCTTCGGCTTTTGTCATTTTACGGATATTTTATCCGAAGTTATGAAATAAAAAATGCGGAAACCATATTGATATCCGCATTTCTATATTATTTTATAAAATAATATAAGGTAAACATAAAACATATTGTTGCAACAAAAAGGAGTAGATCAACAAGTTTTATACGTTTTATTTCAAATAATGATTTTTTGTAAGTTTTATGAATTCTTTTTGGTTTTGACATTATAACACTAATTATATAAATTGATTTTTTTTGAATTAAAGATGGCTTTCTACTAAGATGCGAAAATAGTAAAAGGTTGCTTTAAATAACATAATTTTTATTATTATAGGTTATTGTTTTTTTTTAATTATATGAATTTGAAAAGAAGCTCAAAAGCGAATTTAAAATCTAATTTCTATATTCTAAATTTGTCCGTATCTTTGCGCAAACACAACAAAACAATGCAAATTTTAGACGGAATTAAACTGGCAAAAGAGATCAAGCAAGAGATCAAGGAGCTGGTACAGAATCAGAAAGACCAAGGTCTTCGTGTACCACATTTGGGTGCAATTTTGGTAGGAAGTAACGGTGCTTCACAAACTTATGTAGACAATAAAATAAAAGATTGTCATTTTGTAGGTTACCAATCTTCAGAGTTACGTTTACCAGACACAATTTCGCAAGATGAACTAATTGCAGAAATTGAAAAATGGAATAACGACGATACTTTAGACGGATTTATCGTGCAATTACCTTTACCAAAACACATCGACCAAGAAGCAGTTATCAATGCAATTGATCCAAATAAAGATGTAGATGGTTTTCATCCAACAAATTTTGGTAAAATGGCATTAGAAATGGAAACATTTTTACCTGCAACTCCTTATGGAATCATGGAAATGTTAGAGCGTTACAATATTGATACAGTAGGTAAACACACTGTTGTTATCGGACGTTCGCGCATTGTTGGTCGCCCAATGAGTATTTTGATGAGTAAAAATGGTAATCCAGGAAACAGTACAGTTACTTTAACTCACTCGAAAACAAAAAATTTAGAACAATTTACAAAAGAAGCTGACATTGTCATCACAGCCTTAGGCGTACCAGGTTTTTTGAAATCCGATATGATAAAAGATGGAGCAGTTATCGTTGATGTAGGAATTACACGCGTTGATGACACTTCAAATCCAAGAGGTTTCAGATTGGCAGGAGATGTAGATTTTGATAATGTAAAAGAAAAAGCATCGTGGATAACACCAGTTCCTGGAGGGGTTGGACCAATGACACGCGCCATGTTATTGAAAAATACATTATTGGCATATAATAGAAAAAAATAAAATTATGATACATATTGCATCAACAACAGCAGAAGAACAAGAACTTATAAAAGAAGGTAAATTATTGCCTGTTATGGAACATTTCTATACCATTCAAGGAGAAGGAATGTACACTGGCGTGGCATCATATTTTATCAGATTGGGTGGCTGTGATGTTGGTTGTCATTGGTGCGATGTAAAAGATAGTTGGGATGCTGAAAAGCATCCCTTAACTAATGTTGATGAGTTGGTAGATTTGGCAACTTCACAAGCCAAAACAATCATTATTACAGGTGGAGAACCTTTGATGTGGGATTTAACGTATTTGACAAAAAAATTACACGAAAAAGGCGCTCGTATTCATATCGAGACTTCAGGAGCGTATCCATTAAGTGGAGAAATCGATTGGGTTTGTCTTTCTCCAAAGAAAAAAATGTTACCATTAGAGGATGTTTGTGCAGCTGCTCATGAATTAAAATGTATTATTTTCAATAACCACGATTTTGAGTTTGCAGAAGAACAAGCAGCTCGTGTTGGTAAAGATTGTACACTTTTTTTACAAACAGAATGGAGCAAACGTGACAAAAACCTGCCATTAATTATAGAGTATGTCAAAGAAAATCCGAAATGGCGTTATTCTTTACAAACGCACAAATACTTGGATATTCCTTAGAGAATTATCTGCTTAAAATCAGTTCAATTTAGATGGAGTAAACTTTTTTAAGTTCGTGTATTTCATTATTTTTATTGAATCAAACAATAGAATTATGAAGAAATTATTTTTAATGAGTTTCACTGCTTTGATGATTATGAGCTGTGGAGATTCCAAAAAAGAAGAATCTACTCAACCTGAAATTGATTATAGCACTGCGCCTTCAGAAGAAACAGAAACTGCTAAACCTGAAGCTAAAACAACAAATCACATTGTTTTGAAAGCAAGTGATGATATGCGTTTTGACAAAACAGAATTTACCGTGAAAGCTGGTGAAGAAGTAACTTTAATTTTGATGAATACAGGTGAAATGTCCAAAGAAGCAATGGGACACAATTTTATTCTGTTAAATTCTGGATTTGATGCTTCTGAGTTTGCAAATAAAGCTGCTTCTGCAAAAGCGACAGACTATATTCCGACCGAATTAAAATCTCAAATTATAGCTAATACAAAGCTTTTAGGAGGAAAAGAGAACGAGCAAATCAAATTTACGTTACAAGCTGGGACGTATAATTTTTTGTGTTCTTTCCCTGGACATTTTGCTACAATGAACGGAACAATTACAGCAATATAAAATAAACTATATTTCATTAAAAAAGCGCTATTTCTTACAAAATAGCGCTTTTTTAATGAGAATTTATAAAATGTAATTTTCGGTCATTTTGACACTATTAATTTTTTGTGTTTAGAAAATCAACATGTTGTAATATTAGTAAAATAACTATTTACAAAATTATATGACAAGTAGTCAAGAATATTTGATTTATAAAAATACAATATGGATTAAAATCTATTAATTCTGTAGGTTTTAATGAAATATATGTAAAAATAAATTGTTTTGGCACAAAAATTGAAATATATAAAGAGTATAAGATTTAGTAGAGTAAATTTTGTCCTCATGTGTTAATTTTAAGCCTGTTTTGTAGCAGGCTTTTTTCATTTAATTATCTTACATTTAACATTTTATCTTCTTTTTCCCATTTTATTATGGCTATTTTTAAAAATCAATCTTAAAAATACTATTATGGCAAAGAATGTCTCTCAACAAATTGTGGAATTACTTGAAAAAGCAGGTGTAAAAAGAGTTTATGCAGTTACTGGTGATAGTTTGAATTTTTTCAATATTGCAGTAAAAGAAAGTAAAGAAATAGATTGGGTACACGTGCGACATGAAGAAGTTGGGGCTTTTGCAGCAACAGCGGAATCCGAATTAGAAGGAATTGGATGTTGTGCAGGAAGTTCAGGCCCTGGTCACGTTCATCTTATTAACGGGGTTTACGAAGCGCACAAATCAAGAACGCCATTGATTGTTATTGCCTCTACGATACCAACCAGCGAATATGGAACCAACTATTTTCAAGAAACAAATACCATCAAATTATTTGACGATTGCAGTAGTTATAACCAAATTATTACTCGTCCAGAACAAGCTCCACGAATGGTGCAAACAGCTATTCAGAATGCAATATATCATAAAGATGTAGCAATAATTGGGCTTCCAGGCGATATTGCAGAAATGGATGCGGTAGAAAATACATATACTTCTGATTTCTTTTTTAATGAACCTGTATTGACTCCAAATAAAACTGAGTTAGAAAAAGCTGCAAAACTGATTAATGAAGCTGATAAAGTGACTTTATTTTGCGGTATCGGAGCAGCAAATGCAAACAAAGAAATTGTAGAACTTTCTCAAAAATTAAATGCGCCTGTTGGTTATTCTTTCAAAGGAAAAATGAGCATTCAGCCCAATAATCCTAACGAAGTGGGTATGACAGGACTTTTGGGACAACCGTCTGCTTATCACGCGATGCACAAAGCAGATTTGTTGGTTTTAATTGGAACAGATTTTCCTTACAAAGATTTTATTCCGACAAATAAAAAAATAATTCAGATTGATTCAGATGGTTCTAAATTAGGTCGTAGAGCCAAATTAGACCTTGGTTTGGTTGGAAATTCTAAAGAAACAGTAGAAGCTTTAATTCCATTATTAAACAAAAAAGATGACCGTGATTTCTTAGAAAGTCAATTAGATTTGTACAAAAAAGTACTCGAAAATAAGATGACTTATGTGCATGACAAGGGAAAAGAAAATGCAATTCAGCCAGAATATGCAGCTTATTTATTAGATGAATTAGCTGATAAAAATACGATTTTCACTGTAGATACAGGTATGACTTGCGTTTGGGGCGCACGCTATATTACCGGAACTGGAGAACGAAAAATGTTGGGTTCTTTTAATCACGGAACCATGGCAAATGCAATGCCACAGGCAATTGGCGCACAATTGGCTTATCCAGAACGACAAGTAATTGCGATGTGTGGAGATGGTGGAATATCTATGTTATTGGGAGATTTGGCAACAATTACACAATATAATTTACCAATTAAAATTTTCGTTTTCAATAATCGATCATTAGGAATGGTAAAATTAGAAATGCAAGTTTCTGGTTTACCAGATAACGAAACTGCGATGATAAATCCTGATTTTGCGATGGTAGGAAAAGCGATGGGAATGGAAAGTGAAAATGTTCATAATCCTGAAGATTTAGCAGATGCAATTGGACGTTCTTTGGCTCATAAAGGCCCATATTTAGTCAATATTTTTACCAATCCAAACTCTTTGGCAATGCCTCCAAAAATTGATTTTGATCAAATGATTGGTATGACAAAATCGATGACAAAATTAATGCTTGGTTGTAAAATAGAAGAAGTAATAGATGTTGTTAAATCTAATTATAAACATTTGAAAGAGTTGTAGTTTCGACTATTTTAAATACAAAAATAGCCTCGCAATTACGAGGCTATTTTCATTTATATAAAGGATTAAATTACTTTCTCCAAAATTTGTAAGCGTTAATCAAACCGTTTGTAGAAGCGTCATGAGAAGTAACTTGCTCATCATTTTCTAACTCTGGTAAAATAACATTTGCCAATTGTTTTCCTAACTCAACTCCCCATTGATCAAAAGAAAAGATATTCCAAATAACACCTTGTACAAAAATTTTGTGTTCGTACATTGTAATTAAATTTCCTAAAACTTTTGGTGTTAAGACTTCGTATAAAATTGAATTTGTTGGACGATTTCCTTCAAATATTTTAAATGCTGTTAAGAAATCAATTTCTTCTTGAGATTTCCCCGAATTTTTTAATTCTGCAACAACCGTTTCTTCATCTTTACCAAAAGCTAAAGCCTCTGTTTGAGCAAAGAAATTTGATAATAATTTTGCGTGATGATCGCCTAAAACATTTACAGAATTTGCTCCTGCAATAAAATCTGCTGGAATTAATTTTGTTCCTTGATGAATTAATTGATAAAAAGCATGCTGACCATTTGTTCCTGGTTCTCCCCAAATAATAGGTCCAGTTTCATAATCAACTTTTTTTCCATCGCGTCCAACATATTTCCCATTACTTTCCATATCTCCTTGTTGAAAATATGCTGCAAATCGAGATAAATATTGTTCGTAAGGCAATAAAGCAACCGAATCAGCTCCAAAAAAATTGTTGTACCAAATTCCTAAAAGAGCCAAAACAACTGGAATATTTTGATCTAAAGTTTCCGTTTTGAAATGTACATCCATTTCGTGTGCACCTTCTAATAATTCTTCAAAATTATCAAAACCTACTGCCAAAGAAATACTCAAACCAATTGCGCTCCAAAGTGAATAACGACCACCAACCCAATCCCAAAACTGGAACATATTTGCTGTATCAATTCCGAAATCTGCAACGCCATTTGCATTTGTAGACAACGCCACAAAGTGTTTTGCAACATCGGCATCTGTCGCATCAGAATTCAAAAACCACTCTTTCGCAGAAAAAGCATTTGTCATCGTTTCTTGCGTTGTAAAAGTCTTTGAAGCAACGATGAATAGAGTCGTTTCTGGATTAATTACTTTAAAAGTTTCCGCTAAATGTGTTCCATCAATATTCGAAACGAAATGTACATTTAGTCGTGTTTTATAATGTTTCAAAGCTTCTGTAACCATCACAGGTCCAAGATCAGAACCTCCAATTCCGATATTGACAACGTCTGTAATTTCTTTACCAGAAAAACCTTTCCACTCGCCTGAAATTACTTTTTTAGAAAAAATTTTCATTTGTTCTAAAACTTCATTTATTTGAGGCATTACATCTTTACCATCAACCAAAACCTCTTCATTAGAGCGATTGCGTAAAGCTGTGTGTAAAACGGCACGTTTTTCAGTAACATTAATAATATCACCGTCAAACATTTTTTGTATTGCAGCATCAACATTCATTTCTTTCGCTAAATCGACCAAAAGTTGAATGGTTTCTGCATTGATTCTATTTTTTGAATAATCGACCAAAAGTGATGGATATTGAATAGAAAACTGTTCAAATCTTTTCTGATTTTTCGCAAATAATTCTTTGATTGATGTATTTTCTATTGTCTGAAAATGTTGTTGTAACGCATTCCAAGCCTTTGTAGTTGTTGGGTTTGTAGTATTTAAAGCCATAATTATAGTATTCTTTCCTTTAACAAATTTAATCATTTCAAATTCATCTCAAAGTCAATATTTTTACGATAACGTTATAGGAAATAAAAATTCCAAAAATAATTATCAAAAAATTGATGTAACTTTTTGTAAAACATTGCATCTTATAAAAAAAACAGGAAAGCTATGCGCAATTATTTTATCATCACAGCTCTTATTATTGGTCTTTCTATACATGCACAAATACAGTTAAAAGGAAATGTAAAAGACAGTAATAATTTGGCAATTCCATATTGCTCTATTGGGATAAAAAATTCTGAAATTGGAGCAATTACGGATGAAAATGGTAATTTTTCTATCGAAATTCCTGAAAATAATACTCAAAATGAGATTGTTTTTGAAGCTGCTGGTTATGATGAAAAAATACTTTCGGTAAAAGATTTACAACAAAATTCAACGATAATTTTACATGAAAAATCAATCAATCTGAATGAAGTTCTTGTGAAAACGGAACAAATGAAAGAGAAAATTATTGGTCAAAAAACTCGTCCAATGCTTACTTTCTCTAAAATGTTCAATGAAAATGTACCAACGATAGAGCAAGGAAATATTTTTGATATTTATCCGAAAACAAAACTCAACGCTTATAATTTTTACATTATTCCAAGTTCTAAATTCGAAGAAATAACATTGAAAATTAATATTTACTCTGTTAAAAATGGTTTGTCATCTGAATCACTTTTAGACGAAAATATTATTTATAAAACGACAACAACAGCGTGGCAAAAAATTGATTTGACGCCCTATAAATTTCGTTTCAAAAATGTAGAACAAATTGCTGTAACAGTGCAATTGGTTGATTATAAAAAGTTAGAAAATGAAGATTTTGTATTTGGTGTTTCGGCTAAAAAATCGACAGCTAAAGATTTACTATTTCGTTACCAAAGTCAAGGAAATTGGGAAGCGTCTGCGGGAGTTTTTATTTCTAATTTAGAAGTTTTGTATTCGAAGGAAAAACTCGATATAAATAAAGAAAAACCAGAAGAAATTGATACAAAAACGCAAGAACTAATTGCATATTATCAACATAAAGAGAAAGCTAAAAAATCGATTTACGGGAAAAATAAGTCTGGAAAATATCTTGATATAACTGATGCAAAAATCTATTTTGAAGAATACGGAGAAGGCGAACCCTTGATATTTTTGCATGGAAACAATGGAAGTATAGAGGATTTTTATCAACAAATTCCATTTTTTGCAAAACATTATCGAGTAATTGTTCTTGATACGCGCGGGCAAGGAAGAAGTACTGATTTGACAAAAACGCCTTATACGTATGAAGTTTTTTCGAATGATTTATTTCAAGTGATTCAGAAACTTAATCTAAAAAAAGTCAATCTTGTTGGTTGGAGTGATGGTGGAAATACAGCTTTAATTTTCAATGCGCAACATCCAGAATTAATCAATAAAATAGTAACGATTGGCGCTGTTCTTAATCCAAATGGAGTAAAAGATGAATTGATTGAAAACTTTAAAAATTTAGCAAATAAACCTTCAGAAATGACCAATTTACGTTTAATAGAATTGATGTTAAATGAGCCAAATATTACAAAATCAGAATTAAATAAAATTCAAAATTCAGTGTTAGTTATTGCAGGTGAAAAAGATGAAGTGAAAGAGGAACACACAAAAGAAATTCAACAAAATATTAAAAATGCTGAATTATTGATCATTCCAAATTCTACACATTATGTTCCTTTTGAACAACCAAAAGTATTGAATGAAGCTATTTTGAAGTTTTTGAAAGATTAGGAACATAGGTTTAGTTTTCAGATTCTCCCTATCTTTACTCCACTAAACCAACTCAATGAAATACATTACAGGTTTTTTTGTCCTTATTTGGCGCATTTGGATGATTCTAATCGCTGCAATTTATGTTTTAACAATAGGTGTTTTTATCGTTCTACCATTGGCAAATTTCGATAAAACATTTCCTTACATTTATCCGTTTATTAGGTATTGGGGGAAATTTGTGTTGTATGGAACAGGTTTCAGAATTGATTATGAAAAAATGGTTCCTCTTGATCCAAAAGAAAACTACATTTTTATAGCCAATCATTCATCAGTAATGGATATTATGCTGATGTTAACAATCCTAAAGCATCATTCTATTGTATTTGTAGGCAAGGCAGAATTGCTTAAAATTCCTATCTTTGGTCGAATATTCGAACGAATTTGTATTCCCGTTGACCGTACAAGTGCGCGAAGTAAAGCACAAGTTTATCCCGAAGCGAAGAAGAAATTAGACAAAAATCTCAGCATTTTTATTTTTCCAGAAGGTGGTGTTACCAACGAAAAAGAATTCAAAATTTATCTGGATCCTTTCAAAGATGGCGCATTTAATATTGCGATCGAAACGAAAACACCCTTGGCTGTGATTGCAATTCATGGTTTGAACAAAATGTTTCCGTTCAGTTGGTTTAGAGGTTATCCAGGGAAAATTAAAGTTAGATTATTAGCCACTTTCGAAACGAAAGATTTGGAAATAAAAAAAGATAAAGCCGCTTTAAAAGAAGCCGCTTTCAATACGATTTTAAAAGATTTAGAACAATGAAAAATTTAGTTTATATCGCTTTAGGAACTGCTTTAACAGCGGTAAGTTGCAATAAACAAATCTCATCTACCACAGAAATTGAAGCAAAAGACAACCAGACTTTTGCAGATTTAGATAAAGCACGAATTAAACATTTAAGTTTAGATATCGAGACTGATTTTGCGACACAACAAATCAAAGGTTCGGCGGCTTATACATTTGCAAATAATAAAGCAAAACAACTTATTTTAGATACAGAAAAGTTAACAATTGATTCTGTTTTATTAGCAAATGGACAAAAAACTACTTATAAATTAGGCGAAAAAGACTCAATAAAAGGTCAAGCATTAATTATTGATGTTACGCCAAATGATACAATTGTAAAGGTTTTTTATAAAACTTCTCCAGATGCAAATGCACTACAATGGCTTAATCCACAACAAACACACGATAAAAAACAACCTTTTTTATTGACACAAGGTCAAGCGATTTTGACACGTTCTTGGATCCCAATTCAAGACACACCAAGCATTCGTATAACGTATGATGCAAAAGTAAAAACGCCAAAAGATTTAATGGCTTTGATGAGTGCAATCAATCCAAAAGAAAAATCTGCGGACGGAATTTATACGTTCAAAATGCCACAAGCTATCGCACCTTATTTAATTGCTTTGGCTGTTGGCGATGTAAAATATCAACCAATCGATAACAGAACAGGAGTTTATGCAGAACCAGGTTTGTTAAAAGCTGCTGCATGGGAATTTGCCGAAATGGGAAATATGGTAACGGCTGCGGAAAAATTGTACGGAAAATATCCGTGGGAACAGTTTGATGTGTTGGTTTTACCACCTTCTTTTCCTTTTGGAGGAATGGAAAATCCACGTTTAACGTTTGCTACGCCAACGGCGATTGTCGGTGATCGTTCTATGACGAATCTTATTGCGCACGAATTGGCACATTCTTGGTCGGGAAATTTGGTAACGAATTCTACTTGGGATGATTTCTGGGTAAACGAAGGATTTACGGTTTATTTTGAGCGTCGAATTATGGAAGAATTAGAAGGAAAAGATTATGCGGATATGATTTCGGTAATTGGTTTTCAAGATTTGGAAACTTCGATGAAAAATATTCCAGCAAAATATACTTCACTAAAAGTTGATATGAAAGGTGCAAATCCTGATGATGCTTTTTCTGATGTTCCTTACGACAAAGGTTATTTATTTTTGAAAATGTTAGAAGATAAATATGGTCGAGAAAAGTTTGATAAATTTTTGAATCAATATTTTTCTTCGCATGCTTTTCAAACTATTACCACAGAAAAATTCATTGATTATTTGAAAGCTAATTTGACAAACGGAGATGATTCTTTTGTAAAAGAATGGATTTATACAACTGGTTGGCCAAAAGATTTCAAAAAACCAACATCAAAATTATTTGATTTAGCTGAAGCGCAATTAAAACAAGATATTACAAACGGAAGAAATAAAGTTGCTCCGAAAAAAGTGGCTATTTCTACAAAATCTACGAATGAATGGGTTCATTTTATTCGTCAAATTGATCAGACAAAATATACAAAAGATGATTTAGCTTATTTAGATTCTATTTATGATTTTACAAATTCTAAAAATCCAGAAATTGAATGTGCTTGGTTCGAAAAATCATTTTTATTGCATTATGATAAAGTCAACACAAATGCGAAAGAATTTTTGGTAAATGTTGGTCGTCGTAAATTTTTAGAACCACTTTATTTAGCGCTGAAAGAAACAAATCAACTCGATTTAGCAAAGAATATTTACAAAGATGCACGTCCAAATTATCATTTTGTAGCGCGTCAAACAATTGATACAATGTTAAATTACAAACCATAAAAATGGCAATTGTTGCATACACAGACGGCTCATCATTAGGAAATCCAGGTCCAGGAGGATTTGGTTGTATCTTGTTGGAAACTGAGAAAAAAGTTAAAAAAGAAATTTCGCAAGGTTTTCGATTAACAACCAATAATCGCATGGAATTGTTGGCAGTAATTACAGCTTTGGAAACGCTAAAGTTTACAAATACCGAAATTACCATTATCACGGATTCCAAATATGTGGTAGATGCTGTGGAAAAACGTTGGGTTTTTGGTTGGTTACAAAAGAATTTCAAAGGAAAGAAAAACGAAGATTTGTGGCGAAGATTTTTGGAGGTTTATAAGATTCATCGTGTAAAATTTCAGTGGATAAAAGGTCACGCAGGTCATCATTGGAATGAAGAAGCGGATAAATTGGCTGTAAAAGCGGCAAATGATCCTGCAAATTTTAAGATAGATTCTTACTTTGAAATTCATAAAAATGAAGAATAATTCTCTAATTTTGTGAAGGAGAAAAAATAATGAAAACGAATAAATGGTGGAGATTTCTCCCACTAATTTTAATTACAATTTACAGTTGTTCGCCAAGCTCAAAAAAAAGCGAAAGCATCTACTTTGGTGGACGAATTGCGAATGCGCAAACAGATAGCATTTATGTATTATTGAATAATCGTGAAAAAGCTTTTGCGTTAGATTTTGATGGAAATTTTTCGGATACAATTCAATTAGTTGATGAAGGTTATAAAAAGCTTTCGATAGACCGAGAAGAATTTACAATTTATTTGATTCCTGGTGATAGCTTGGTGTTGAATGCAGATTTGAATCAAATCGAAAATCAATTTAAATTTTCTGGAAAAGGTGAAAATCGAAATAATTATCTGGTTCAGAAAAGTTTTAAAACAGATCAATTTCTAACCAATAATACAGCGCTTTTTCAACTTTCTCCAATTGATTTTAGATCAAAAATTAAAACATTTCACGATAACGTTTTCAAAAATCTTCAAAAATTAGATGTTAATTCTTCGTTTATCAAAACAGAGGAACAAAATCTGAATTACGATTTTATTAATTTGTTGTACATGTACAAGGACACGTATGCGTACTACAATCCTACTTCGCAGCAGTTACCAGTTGATTTTTTGGATGAATTAAACAAAATTGATTTGGATAATGATGATGATTACAAAACATACCAAAGCTATCGCAATATTGTATTAACGCATTTACAAGAAGATTTATACCAAGGTTTTTCGGCTGATGCATTACTTAAAAAAATAAAAAGTCCTTCTATCAAAAATGGTTTTCTAAATACGTTGATTTATGAATTGAATCCGAATGATCCGAATAGTACCGCGATTTATGAAACCATAAAAAAACACTGTGATTATAAGCCTTGGCTGGATGAAGCAGATAAAAGAATGAAGAAATAATATTCTACAAAATGAAAAACTCCTGAAAAATTTTCAGGAGTTTTTTTTATGCTTTTAAAATATGAAGTAGGATTCTTTTTATCCTATATTTTTCATTTTTTCTTCGACAACTTTTCGTTCTTTTGCAATTAAATTATCTTCTTCTGTTGGGAATTGAAAAATACCCGAATTGATACTTTCTATTCTTTTTAAAACAGCGTAAGACGCTTTAGCTTTATCATTATTACCTTGATTCAAATAAACACGAATTGCTTTCATAAACGTCAAGATGTTTTTCTTTTTCAATTCATCTGCCAACAAAAATTGATCACGTTCTTCATTTTCTTCTAGTAAAATTGCCAAATTATTATCATCAACTTTATAGTAAGATTGTAACATTTGATTGAAAATAATCAAGAAGCCATCATCAGAATTTCCAACTTCTAGCGAAATAATTCGAGCTAAAGTTTTATTCAATTCTTGAATATATTTTGAAATAAAATCTTGTTTAATCATCTTAATCTAATTTTTTAGATAATTTTTCGAAGGTTTTTTTTGCATTTTTATCTTCATACAAAATTTTGTGTACAGCATTGATAATTGGAGCATTAATCATGTACTCTTCGTTCATAATTGCGACACCTTTTGTTGCGTAATAACCTTCTGCAACCATATTCATCTCCAAAATAGCAGATTTTACGGTGTATCCTTTTCCAATCATATTTCCGAACATTCTGTTTCGAGAGAAAAAAGAATAACCTGTAACCAATAAATCGCCCAAATATGCAGAATCGTTAATTTTACGTTTCATTGGACTTGCTGTTTTCAAGATATGATTCATTTCGCGAATTGCATTACTCATCAAGACAGCTTGGAAGTTATCTCCATAACCCAAACCATGTGCAATACCAGCAGCAATTGCGTAAATGTTTTTTAGAACAGCTCCAAACTCTGTTCCATAAATATCGTTAGATAATTTTGTTTTGATAAAATCACAAGATAAAAAATCAGCAATAATTTGTGCTTTACTTTCTTCTTGTGCCGCAATTGTTAGATACGATAAACGCTCTAATGCAACCTCTTCTGCGTGACAAGGTCCACTAACAATACCTAGTTGTTCTTCTTTAAGATCAAAATTGTCAAATAAATATTGTCCTACCAATTGGTAATGGTCAGGAATAATTCCTTTGATGGATGTCACGACAAATTTATCTGTTAATGGAACAGTTAATTTACTAAGGCAGTTTTCGACATAAATAGAAGGTACAACCAAAAATATGATGTCAGAATTCATGACAACTTCGTTGATGTCAGTTGAAATTTTTAATCGATCTGAATTAAATTCGACATCAGTCAAATAATTTGGATTGTGTTTATTTCGCTCCAAATAACCTTTTACATATTCATCTTTTACCCACCAATTGAAGGTTTCGAGATTTTTGCTCAACATTTTTGCAATTGCAGTAGCCCAGCTTCCATTCCCTATTAATCCAACTTTACGATTAGATAACTCTATCATAGTATATTTATTGACTTACAAAGTTATTAATTTGTTGCTTACCTATTTTGTATTTTAGTAAAAGAAGCTCAATTTTGTAAAAATTTTAACGGCCTTGTACAAAAAACTATTTAGTGAGACCATTATTTATGGTATTGGCTCAATTTTGCCGCGATTAATCATGTTTGCGTTAAATCCATTTATTATTGGTAAAACGTCAAATACAGATTTTTCTATTTTCGGACAGCTATATGCTGCGGTTTCTTTTTTGAATGTTATTTTAACTTTCGGATTCGAAACAGCATTTTTCCGCTATGCAACAGAAGAAGGATTGTATCAAAAAGTTCTGAATACATCTTTTTGGTTTATGACGCTTACTTCATCTGCGATGATGATTTTGTTGTATTTGTTTCTACAACCTTTGGCAGATTTTTCAAATTATAGCGATCATCCCGAATATTTATTATGGTTTGGTTGGATTGCTTTTTTCGATACAATTTGTGTGATTCCTTTTGCAGTTCTACGTTTCAAGAACCGACCGATTTTATACTCAGCAATTCGTGTTTTTCAGAATGTTTTTCAAGCTGTTTTAACAATAGCTTTGTTGTATTACGTATCTACTGATTTTATGGTCGATTTAGGCTTTGATAACACAATTTCTTATCCATTTATTTCCAATTTAATTGCGAGTATTTTAGGCGTTTTTCTTTTGTTAGGCGTGATTCGTCATATTCAATTCAAGTTTGATAAACCTTTATTCAAAACCATGTTCTTATACGGCTATCCGATTATGATTGCAGGTTTGGGATATATTTTGAATGAAAATTTTGACAAATTAGTTCAACGAAATTTAATTGACGAAGCTTCTGCAGGTTCTTACGCTGCATGTTATAAAATTGCAACTTTAATGACGCTTTTTGTAACCGCTTACCGAATGGGAATAGAACCATTTTTCTTTAAAGCAGCCAAAAAAGGCGATGCAAAACAGACTTACGCGAATATTTTATTCTTTTTTAGTATTATTTGTAACGTAGTTATTCTTGCGATTTTAGCAAATTTAGATTGGATTAAGAAAATATTTATTCCAAATTCTTCTTTTTGGAATGCATTAGATATTGTGCCAATTATTTTAATCGCTAATCTATTCTTCGGAATTTATTACAACTTATCTACATGGTATAAAGTGACTGATAGAACAAATATCGGAACGGTAATTTCCTTAGTTGGTGGAGCAATAACCGTAATTCTAAATCTAATTTTATTGCCAAAATATGGATTTATGGTTTCTGCATGGACAACTTTAATTGCGTATGGTGTAATGATGGTGATTTCGTACATTTGGGGGCAGAAAGTATATCCAATTCCATACAAAGTCAACAAAATTGTATTTTACATGGGAATTGCAATCGTATTAGCTTGGACAAATTATTTTGTTCTCGGTTCTAATTTGATTATTGGTAATCTTATTTTGATTATTTATATTGCATTTATTGCATTTGCTGAAAGGAATACATTAAAAAAATTAAGAAAATAAAACGATGAAAGTAAAAGTTATCAATATCTCAAAACACGCTTTACCAGAATATAAAACAGCTTTATCTGCTGGTATGGATTTGACAGCTAACATTGATGCTCCAATCGAATTAAAACCTTTGGAAAGAAGATTAATCCCAACAGGATTGAGTATTGAATTGCCAGCAGGTTATGAAGCACAAGTTCGCCCAAGAAGTGGAAATGCATTAAAATTTGGCTTAACTTGTCTTAATTCTCCAGGAACAATAGACGCAGATTATCGTGGAGAAATTGGTGTTATTTTAGCGAATGTTTCTAACGAAGCGTGTACAATAAATGACGGCGATCGTATTGCGCAATTGGTTATTGCAAAGCATGAAACCGTAGAATGGGAAGAATCTCAAGCATTAAATGATACTGAACGCGGAGCTGGTGGTTTCGGAAGTACAGGAAAATAATAAAAAAGACATTCTGAGCTTGTCGAAGAATTTCATTAACAATTAACAATCTAACTAAAGATATATTTAACTCAAAAATGAAAATTATTATCCCAATGGCAGGACGTGGATCACGTTTGCGCCCACATACATTAACTACACCAAAACCTTTAATTCCTATCGCAGGAAAACCAATTGTACATCGTTTGGTAGAAGATATTGCGAAAGTTAGTTCAGAACCTATCGAAGAAATTGTCTTTGTAATTGGAGATTTTGGCGATGAGGTAGAAAAAGATTTAATCTCAATTGCAGAAAAATTAGGCGCTAAAGGAACAATCAGACATCAATTAGAGCCACTCGGTACAGCGCATTCTATTTGGATGGCAAAAGAAGCCTTAGACGGACCAACTGTTGTTGCATATGCAGACACATTATTTCGTGCAGATTTCAAGTTAGATATGGAGTCTGATGGAGTTGTTTGGGTAAAACAAGTAGATAATCCTTCTGCTTTTGGCGTTGTAAAATTGGACGAAAATGAAATTATTACAGATTTTGTTGAGAAACCAAAAGAATTTGTTTCTGACTTAGCTATTATCGGAATTTACTTTTTCCGTGATGGACAGAAATTATACAAAGAAATAAAATATTTGATAGAAAACGATATTCAAAAAGGTGGTGAATATCAATTAACAGATGCATTAGAAAATATGCGTGCTGCAGGAGATAAATTCAAACTTGGGAAAGTTGACGAATGGATGGATTGCGGAAATAAAGCTGTAACAGTTGATACCAATACTCGTGTTCTTAATTTAGATAAAGAAGATTTTGCTGGAGTTTCTGATTCGGCAACAATAGAAAATTCTTTAATCATCGAGCCATGTTTTATTGGAGAAAATGTTGTGATTAAAAACTCTAAAATCGGACCATTTGTTTCATTAGGAAACGGTACAGTTGTTGAAAACTCTAATATTGATAATAGTTTGATTCAAGAAAATTCAACTATCATTAATGCAAATCTTACTGATACAATGATAGGAAATCACGCCAAATATTATGGTGTTTCTCGTAGCATTAGTTTAGGAGATTATTCTGAGTTAGATTTCAAATCGCACGAAGCATAAAACTATGATAAAAAAATTAACGTATATCTTTTGTTTAGGACTTATTGCAACAGCATGTAATACGCAAAAAGTAGCAAAAGTAGAGAATGATAAAAAAACGGAAGTTGTTTCGGCTTCAGCAAAAATTATTCAACAAACATTGGCTAAAAAATCGACTTTCAAAGATTTAACGATCAAAGCTAAAGTGACAGCCGATTTAGAAGAAATTGCGGGTGATGCAAATGCCACAATTGCAGTAAAAAATGGGCAAAAGATATGGGTTAATGCTACAAAGTTTGGTTTTACAGGTGCTCGCGCACTAATTACACCAAATGGTTTCGCAGCTTTTGAGAAACTTGGTGGTACATATTATGAAGGCGATTTTACGATTGCAAATAAATTGTTAAAAGTTGATTTTATCGATTATCAAAAATTACAAAACTTATTGTTAGGAAAGGTATTTGTAGATTTTAATTCGACAGATTATACTGCAACATTTATTAATAATGAGTATACAATTGTTTATAATAAAAATCAAGCAATTACAACAACTCCAAAAGAAGGAGAATACATCCAAATTTACGTTTTTGACAATGCTTTTCGTCTAAAAGAAGCACATCTTAAAGATCCAAAACGTAAAATGGAAGTTGATTTAGCTTATAGTAATTGGGTAAAGGCAGGAGAGGAAGAATTTCCGAAAAATGTTAAAATTATTATAAAAGAGAAAAAAACGAGACAAATAGATTTGGAATATAATAGTTTTACGTTTCAAGAAACGAATACACCATTCTCTATTCCAGATGGGTATAAGAAAAAAGAAATAAAATAATGAAGTTTATTTTATCAACCATACTTTTTACACTGTCATTGGCTGTTTTTGGGCAAGTTCCGTACAATAAAGCGAACTTACAAAAGCAAAATGCACAGTTAAAAAAAGAGATTATAAATCTGAATAAGCAACTTGAAGTGAATAAACAAAACTCCAAGTTAAATGTTGATTATGTCCAAAATTTGACGAAAAAAATTCAAGTTCAGACAAAATTAGTAGGTAATTTATCTAAAGAGAAACACTTTCTTGATGATGAAATTTATTTAACTCAATTGGAGATTAATAAACTTTCACGTGAGTTGGTCGAGCTAAAAAAGGAATATAAAAATGTTTTAGTTCGTGCATATAAGAATAAATCAGTAGAAAATAAATTGCTTTTTGTGCTTTCGTCTAATAGTTTAGGAGAAGCATATCGTCGTGTCAAATATTTAGAAAAATATTCGGCATACAAAACAGGTCAAGCTGATGAAATTATAGGAAAACAAACTGATATTCAACAGAAAAAATCGAAGAAAGAAAAAGCAAAAGACGATAAAGAGAAAGTTCTTTCTCAACAAGTTCTATTTTCTCAAAACCTTGAAAAAGAACGTTTAACGAAAGAAAAGGCTGTAGAAGAATTTCGTAAAAATGAAGGTGTAATTGCTGCAGAGATTAATGCAAAAGAAGGACAACAACGCCAAATTGATGCGCAAATAAAATCTATTATTGAAGAAGAAATTCGTCAAGCCAAGATTCGTGCTGAAAAAGATTTAAAAGATTGGAACGAAGCAAAACGTGGAAATACAATCGCATCATATAACGAATATTTGAAAGATAATCCGAAAGGAGATTATGTGAAATCTGCTAAAACGGCTGTCTTACGAATAGAAAATGATGCAAAAGCATGGAATATTGCTCGTTCGGCTCATACAAAGCAAGCATACCAATCGTATTTAACACATCATCCATCTGGAAGTTTTGTGTCTACGGCAAAAACAGAGGTGAATAAATTTGAACAATTAGAGAGAGAAGCAGAAGCAGAACGTCAACGTATTATTGCACAACGTAAAGCTGAAGAAGATGCTCGTCTTAAAGCGCAAAAAGAAGAAGATTCTCGTAAAATTGCTGCTGCAAAAGCGGAGGCTGAGCGTAAAGCAAGAATAGAAGCTGAGCAAAAAGTTGTGGTAAAAGTACCAGAAAAAGAACGTGTGGTAAAAGTAGATGCTGTAAAACCATCAGAAACTTTGCCAGAGCGTCCAGATTCTGACGGAATATCAGGAGAATTTGTATCAAACAAAGGGCGTTTGCCTTGGCCAGTAGATAAAGGAACTGTAGTAAGTAGATTTGGAGCTAATTCACATCCAGTTTTATCAAATATTACAACTCAAAATAGTGGAGTAGATATTTCATCATACAAAGGTGCAAATGCACGTGCTGTTTACGAAGGAGTTGTTCAACAAGTAATGGTTATTTCTGGTAACGGAAAGTCTGTCTTGGTAAAACATGGTTCGTACTTCTCTGTTTATACAAATTTATCTAGTGTAAGTGTCTCAAAAGGCGATGTCGTAAAACGAGGTCAATCTTTAGGAATTATCTACACAAATGGTGATGGAGAAACAGTGATGAATTTCCAAGTTTGGAGTGGAACAACGAAACAAAATCCTGCACTTTGGGTTGCAGGAATGTAAGAAATTAATTATATATTTGCATTAAAATCAATTCAATATGGGAATGTTAGGTGGTAAAGAGTGGATAGTAATTCTTTTATTTGTATTGCTATTGTTCGGGGGTAAAAAGATTCCAGAATTAATGCGTGGATTAGGTTCGGGTTTAAACGAATTTAAGAAAGCATCTAAAGATGATACTAAACCAACAGAAGGAGATACAACTTCTGAAAAGAAAGAAAATTAAATTATATTTTAATTCAATAATTGAGCATTGTAGTTGAACAACTTTTAATTACGATGCTTTTATTTTAAATACTAATTCTGAAAATGAAATTTACAGATAAAGCTTGGTCAATTTTTAATCAAAGTATTAATGATTATCACCAATTTGATGATGTTAATCGTCAAATCGAAAATCCGTATAGTGAAGACGATTTAATCGCACATTTATTATACAAAAAAAACTGGATTGATACAGTTCAATGGCATTTAGAAGACATTATTCGTGATCCACAAATTGATCCTGTTGAAGCATTAAGTTTAAAGCGTTGGATTGATAAATCTAACCAAGAACGTACTGATATGGTAGAGTACGTGGATAGCTGGTTTTTACAACAATATGATCATGTTGAAGTAAAAGCAGATGCTAAATACAATACAGAATCTCCTGCTTGGGCAATGGATCGTTTTTCGATTTTGTCGCTAAAAGTTTATCACATGAAACAAGAAGCAGAGCGTACAGATGCAACACCAGAGCACAAAGCTGCTTGTCAAGTAAAATTAGACGTATTAAATCAACAACATCAAGATTTATCAATAGCAATTGAAGAACTGTTAACAGATTTTGAGAACGGAGATAAATACATGAAAGTTTATAAACAAATGAAAATGTATAACGATGAGGATTTAAATCCTGTACTTTATGCAAACAAAAAATAAGATTTATACTAAATCTAAAAAATCCATTTAATTTATTTTAAATGGATTTTTTTATGCCCAAAAATGAAATATTTTAGAACAATTACTATAAGTCATCTTGTATTGTAAAGAATATAAGGTATTTTTATCTTTATTGTAAAATATCACACATGAGAAAAAATTATTTAAAACCAATTCTTTTAGGATTAAGCTTATTTTCGATAAGTGTTTTGGCACAAGAAAAACCAAAGTATGATTATCAAGAAGCTTTCAAACCATTTTTCTATCAAAATAATGCAACAGAAACTCGTTCTGCAAGTGGAAAACCAGGTCATAATTATTGGCAAAATCGTGCAGATTATAATCTAAACGTAAGTCTAAACGAAGAAAAAAACGAAATTTCAGGAACTTCAGAAATTACATATACCAACAATAGTTTTGATAATTTAGAATTTTTGTGGTTACAATTAGATCAAAATTTATTCAAAAAAGATTCTCGTGGAAGCTCATTATTGCCAATGTCTGGTAGTCGTTATGGCGATTCTACATCACAATTTGAAGGAGGTTACACGATAAAATCTGTTCAGATTGATGGAAAAGATGCGCATTACACAATTTCGGATACGCGTATGCAAATTGATTTGGCAAATGAATTGAAATCTCGTGGAGGAAAAGTTAAAATAAAAGTAGAATATTCTTTTGTTTCACCACAATATGGTGCGGATAGAATGGGAGTTGAGCCGACTAAAAATGGAAAGATTTATACAATGGCGCAATGGTTTCCTCGCATGGCAGTTTATGACGATATTATGGGATGGAATACGTTACCGTATTTAGGCGCTGGAGAATTTTATCTGGAATATGGTGATGTAACGGCAAATATTACGGTTCCAGCAAGTCATTATGTGGTTGGTTCGGGTGAATTATTGAATCAAACAGAAGTTTATACTAAAGATCAAATTAAGAAATGGGATCAAGCAAAAAATAGCGAGAAAACAGTTGTTATTCGTTCAGCAGATGAGGTAAATAATGCAGATAAAACGGCTAAAGGAACAAAAACGTGGAAATTTAAAATGCAAAATACGCGCGATTTTGCTTGGGCATCATCTACAGCTTTTATTTTAGATGCAGCGAGAATTGATTTACCAAGTGGTAAAAAATCATTAGCAATTTCTGCCTATCCAGTAGAAAGTGACGGACAAGCGGCTTGGGGAAGATCGACAGAATATACAAAAGCATCTATCGAACATTATTCTAAACAATGGTCAGAATATCCTTATCCAGCAGCTGTAAATGTTGCAGGAAATGAAGGTGGAATGGAATATCCAGGAATTGTTTTTTGCCACATGAATTCTAAGGGAGAAGGACTTTGGGGTGTTACAGATCACGAATTTGGACATATTTGGTTCCCGATGATTGTTGGTTCTAATGAACGTGTAAATGGTTGGATGGACGAAGGTTTTAATACATTTATCAATGATATTTCGACAAAAGAATTTAATAACGGCGAATATTACAAGAAACAATCTTTGCAAAGAATGAGTGGATATTTATTCGGAGATGGATTAGAGCCAGTAACAACGCAACCAGACAATATGCGCGAGCGTAATATCGGAGCATTGTTGTATTATAAACCAGGTGCAGGAATGACAGTTCTTCGTGAAACAATTTTAGGTGAAGAAAAATTTGATAAAGCACTACGTCAATACATTAAATATTGGGCTTTTAAACATCCAACACCAGAAGATTTTTTCCGTACGATGGAAAATGTTTCGGGTGAGGAATTATCATGGTTTTGGAGAGGTTGGTTTTTGAATAAATGGACAATAGATCAAGCAATAAATAGCGTAAAATATGTAGATGGAGATTACAAAAAAGGTGTAATTATTAAAGTTGAGAATTTAGGGCAATTGCCAATGCCAACTACGGTTCAAATCAATTTTAAAGATGGAACTTCACAAGAAGTAAAATTACCAATCGAAGTTTGGAAACGTAATACAGAATGGACATTCAAAGTACCATCTAACAAAGAAGTTGCTACAGTTAAATTAGATCCAAAAGGAGCTTTACCAGATATTGATCTTAAGAATAATACGTTCAATATGGCAGATGCAAGAGCTATTGAAAAAATTAATCCAAAAGATTATGCAGGTACTTTTACAAGTAAACAAATAAATGCTGAATTTGTAATGAAAGCAGAAAATGATAAATTGAACTTGGTTTTTGGTGGACAAACTATTCCGTTAGATTATCAAGGAGAAAATAAATTTACAAATGAACAAGGCGGTATAGATTTGACTTTTTCTAAAGATAAAAAATCATTCTCAATAGAAGAAGCAGGTCAAAAAATAGATTTTACGAAGAAGTAAAAATTTAAATTTTAATACATTGAAAAATGAATGAAAATAGCGTTTTATATCCGAATAATTATTTCATATATTTTTTGATACTTTTAACTTGGGTATTATTAGAATTATTGATTTTTTATGAGATTTGGGATTTAGCATCTTTCATTATTTTATTTTTTGTAGCCATTCTCTTTTTTATTTTATTAATTAGAAATGGTGTAAAACTTTTTCAGAGTAGAAAACGATTAGACTTTAAGAAAAGAATTTTTAAATTCTTGTTTGTATTAACGATTTTATTTTTGACAATTTTTAAGTTTAATTATATACCACAAAATTTAATTGAACGATTTGATTGGATATTACTATATGATAAAAGAGTTAAAATTATTGAAGATATTAAGTTAGGGAAAATAAAGACAAATGTATACCAAAATAACTCGCTATATAGATTGCCTTATAAATACCCTATTGTTTCAAATTCTGGTAATGAGATAGTTATAGAAAAAGATAATAAAAATTTTTATACAGTAGAATTTTTTATCACAAGACCTATTTTTATTTCACCTGCTGCAAGAATTGTATTTACAGAATCAGAAGATGTTTCATCAGAGTTTGAAAAAAAAATAAAAGAAGATCCTACTCAAAATAAGAAACTTGAAAAAAATTGGTACAGAATTTCAGGTGATTAATACAAAAAACCACTTCATAAGAAGTGGTTTTTTATTGAATATTATTTTTGAGATGTAGCTTCTGGTTTAAGATATAAATCGAAGTAATCTGTAATTTTTTGCATCAAATGTACACGGTCTTTTCCACGAACATTGTGCTCATGTCCAGGATAAACAAAGTAATCCATTTGCACGCCATTTTTCACAGCTTCGCGAATAAAATCTATAGAATGTTGCCAAACTACCACATTATCTTGCGCTCCGTGAATCATTAATAATTTACCTTTCAAATCTTTTGTACGGTTAATTAAATTTGTGTTTTTGAAACCTTCAGGATTATCTTGTGGCGATTCCATGTAACGCTCTGTATACATTGCTTCGTATTGTTTCCAATCTAAAACTGGACCTCCAGCAACTCCAACTTTAAAAACATCTGGCTTACGCAACATAAAAGATGTTGTCATAAATCCACCATAAGACCAACCGTGAATTCCCATACGCTCTGCGTCTACAAAAGGCAAAGTTTTTAAGAAATCAACACCTTTCATTTGGTCATTCATTTCTGTAGTCGCTACATTTCCATGAATTGCTTGCTCAAATTTAAGACCTCTATTCGCCGATCCGCGTCCGTCCATTGTAAAGACAACATAACCTTTTTCTGCTAAATGATCGTACCAAAGATTTCCTGAAGCAGGAAAACGATTTGTGATTAATTGCGCATGAGGACCATTGTATAAATAAACGATAACTGGATATTTTTTCGATTGATCGAAGTTTGTAGGATAAATTAATTTCCCATACAAATCTGTTCCATCATCAGCTTTTAGCGTAACATTTTCTACTTTTGCTGTGTTGTAATTTGCTAATGGATTATTTGCTGTTAAGATATTTTGTTTGAATTTTCCGTTTGCATCTAACACATCAATTTTACGAGGCGTGTTATCATTACTCCAATTATCAATTGCATATTCTCCGTTTGATGAAACCGAAACATTGTGCGTTCCCACATCAGAAGTTATTTTGCGTAATTTTCCATTCTCCCAATTTACCGCATATAAATGACGATCTTTTGGAGAATCTTTTGTTGTCATTACCAAAAATTCTTTCTTTTTTACATTTTCACCAACAAGATCTGTTACAATCCAATCTCCTTTTGTGATTTGGTTTAACAATTTTCCATCTGTATTAAAACGGTACAAATGCATAAAACCATCACGTTGCGACCACCAAACAAACTCGTTTGTTTTTCCTGGAATAAAATGTAATTCGTTTTGAGGTTCTACATATTTTGCATCATCTTCTTTGAACAACGTTTTGATCAATTTACCCGAAACTGCATCATATTGATTCAATTCTAAATGTTTTTGATTACGAGAAAGTAAAGCGATATAAATATGTTTTTCATCTGGTGACCACGTAACCGAAGTTAAATAATGATCAACTTCTGGATGCGTTTCTAAGAATGTCGTTTTTTGAGTTGATGGATTATAAACTCCTAAAGTAACGGTGTGATTTTTAGTTCCAGCAAATGGATATTTGATGTTTTTGTTCACCGCAGGTTGTACAGACCAATCGATAATTGGATAATCTGTTACAACAGTTTGATCCATTCTATAAAACGCTACTAAATTACCTTTTGGCGAAATAAAAATTCCTTTGTGAATTCCGAATTCATTTTGATGAACCGATTTTCCATTTACAATTTCATATTTTCCATCTTTTGTAATTTGATGTGTTTTTCCTGTTTTATCAACAAAAAATAAATTGTTATCAATTACATATCCAACTTGATTATTCGTTGCGTCAAATTCTACATTTTCTGCTTTTTTTGGTAATGTCATCCAATCTGCTTGTTGTCCAGCAGTTGAAATCGTTTTGTAGCCAGTTTTTGTAGAAAAATAAGCTTGTTTATCATTAATCCAAGTAAGAGAAGGAATTCTTTTGTTTTCAAATTGAGTACTTCGTAAAATTGTATCAGTTTTAAGAGAAGGAACTTCTTTCTTGATTAAAGCTTCTCCATAAGACGTTTTTACATTTTGCGTAAATGCGTTCTGATTTGGAATCCATTGTACTTGACTCAGATTCTCGATGCGTAAATTCGTCGATAATCCAAGTACAGCATCCTCCATTGTGATGTTCTTTTTCTGAGCCAATAAAGAGGCGCTCAGTAAAAGTGTACTGAATAAAATTGTTTTTTTCATGTGTGATTTCTATTTCAAATGTTGCCCAAGGGCTTCTAAGTTTTTCTTTTCGTTACCAACAAATATTTTATCACCGTCAATTACAACTGGTCTTTTCAGAAAAGTATAATCAGATAAAATATAATTTTTGATGTCATCTTCAGAAAGTTCAACATCTTTCAATCCTAATTTTTTATAATTCTGCGCACGTCGAGAAAATAAAGCTTCGTAGCTCCCAGCTAAATTTTTCATTTCAATTAATTCATCTTCTGTAATTGCAGTCGATTTTATTTCGTGCAAATTGAAATCAGTAAAATCAAATTCTTTTAAAATTCGTTTACATGTATCGCATGTTTTCAAAAAAAATACTTCTTTCATTATCATTAATTTGTAAGGTTTTGTAAATATAAATAAGTTTCATCGTTTTCCGAATGATAAAGTAGATTGTGAATAGATATTTCAACTCGATAAAAAACTATCTTTGCATTATATGGAGGAATCTAATTTTATACGATTAAATAAATACATTAGTGAAAGTGGCTTTTGTTCGAGAAGAGAAGCAGATCAATATATAGAAAAGCGCGTTGTAATGATAAACGGTAGAGTAGCAAAGGTCGGAAGACAAGTGCAACCTAACGATGTTGTTACTGTAAATGGAATTTTGATTGAGCCAAAAGCAAAAGAAAATGCAGCATATATTATGCTAAATAAACCGGTTGGAGTAACATGTACTACAGATTCTGCAGATCCGGATAATATTATTGATTTTCTTTCTTTTGGTGAACGTATTTTTCCTATTGGACGATTAGATAAAGATTCTCAAGGTTTGATTTTACTAACAAGTGATGGTGATATCGTGAACAAAATTTTGCGTGCTGGTAATAATCATGAGAAAGAATATATAGTAACGGTTGATAAACCAATTACCGACGAATTTTGTACAAGAATGGCAAATGGAGTGCCTATTCTTAATGTTGTGACAAGAAAATGTAAGATAGAAAAAATTAGTACAAATGTTTTTAAACTTACCTTGATACAAGGTCTTAATAGACAAATTCGTCGTATGTGCGAATATTTTGGCTATTCTGTAAAAAAACTAGAACGTGTTCGTATTATGAACTTGACATTGAATGTTGGAGTTGGGCAACACCGTGATTTAACACAAGAAGAGTTAGCAGAATTGAATCGTTTGACAAAAGACTCAGAACAAAACGAAGAGAAGAAACAAGCAGCTAAATCAAAGAAGTCCTCGAGTAAGAAAGCTATTCAGATTTCACCAGATTTTAAAGATGCTAAAGGAAAAACGATTAAAAAATCAAAACCTAAATCAAAATCAAGTAGTTCTAAAGCAAGAGTTGGAAAAAGTAATCCGAACAAAACAAAAGGCGGTAAAGGAAGATAAGTTATGAATAATGAGAGGGTTAAAATAATTTTAATAAAATAGTTTTTGATTAAAGTCTAAAATAAAATAATATCTTAGCGCAATAATTTTAAACCTAAACAATTAAAATGAAAAGCCCTTTTTACACAATAGGATTAGCATCTCTTATATGCTTTTCTTACACAGCTGTGTCTGCACAGGACGTAGTTTCTTTCAAAAATTCTATTCAAGATGTAAAAGTAGAACCCTTAACAGGTAATGTTTTGGTAAAAACAAAAGATGGAATTTCTAGTATAAATCCAGAATCTAATAAAATAGATTGGACTTTAGATGTAAATAAAGTAAACAATGCAACAACTCTTAGTAAAGTTGCAAAAACATACGAGTCTTTACAAAATAATGAGTTTTCTAAAGCTTTTTCATCTAATACTGATTTAGAATTTATTCCGAATTCACCTTTCATTCAAGTTAAATTTGATAACAATAGTATTATCGTAAATGGAACCAATGGAGATGTTGTATTTAATGCAGCAGAGGCTGGTTATGTCATTTATACTACGTCATATATTCCTTCTAAAAAGCAGTTTTTAATTTTAGGACAAAAAGATAAAAACATTGATTTTATTAATTACGATTTATCTTCTAAAAAGAATAATTGGGTAAGCACAGTAGGTAATGTAGACAGTCTTGCAAAAGAGTTTGGTAATTTCCTTGGAAGCTTATTAAAAAATGATGTTAGTTTAGCAGAAAACAAAGTTCTTCTAAGCAATGGAACGATCTATGCTGGTATCAAAAATTTACTTTTTTCGTTGAATGCTGATAATGGAGAGATTAAATGGAAAACAGATTATCCGATTAATAACTTCTACACAAGTGGAAATGGAGATAAAATCATTACTGTTCTAAATTCGGGAGGAATTCTATCTTCAAAACAAAAACTTAATATTTTAGACGCTTCAACGGGGAATAAATTATGGAAAGATGATATCTCAACAAAATACATTTCATATTTGGAAGATCATGAAGATAAAATTTTGATTGCTCATCAATCAGGATTTAACTTTTACGATTACGCTACAGGAAATAAATTATGGAAAAAAGATGCCAAAGGAAAAGACATCAAACAAGTAATTTCTGTAGATAAAGATTATCTATATATTGCAGATAACGAAATGAATTTGATTGATAAAGACGGTCAAAATAAATGGAAGAAATTTGTAGAAATTGCAGATGATTCAGAAGATAAAGTACACTATTTAGGATCTGTAGCAAATAACAGAGTATTTTATTTAACGGATACTTATGGTAATATGGTTGATTATACTTCTGGGAAAAAAATCTGGAAAAAGAACATAGAGTTTGATAAAAAACGTCCATTAGTTTACGATGCAAAAGACGATAAATTTTTAGTTTATAATAACAAACGTATTTATACATTCAATGCAAATAACGAAGATAGTCCTAAACCAAAAGGAAAAATTGATGTAGAGAATGATAAAACAATCCAAAGTTTAGAATCTTATGATTGGGGAGTTGTTATAGTAGGACAAAATGACGTCATTGGATTAGATAATGAAGGAAATACTATTTACCAAAAATCATATAAAGAACCAGGAGAAACAGCGAGAAGGTTATTGAAAACAGGAGGTATAATAGGAACTTCTTATCTTGGATTAAAAAGTGGAATAAACAAAAGTATTGCGACAGCAGAAGTTGTTTACAAAGACAAAGACGGAAATGAGAAAAGAAGTAATCTTGTTTCAGAAGAGGCTAAAAATAGAATGCTAAATAAGGCAGATAATTTAGATGGTTATTCTGATATTATTAATAAAAATTTATTATCAGTTGTTAATAAACGTTTTAATGGTCTGAAACAAAGTAATAATTATGCGTTCATTCTTTCTAAAGGAGAAACTGGACCGGAGTTAGTAAAAATTCGTAAAAAAGATGGAGTTGAGGTTGCTAAAATTAATTTAGATTCAAACAAACCAATTTATGAAATAGATGCTGTAACAGACAATATTTATTATGCATCTGACAAGGATTTAAAAATTTACAAATAAAATTATCCAAGAATATAAAAAGACGAATCTAAGATTCGTCTTTTTTATTTTCATTTTTTACAAATGAGATTTTTATCATTTTAATCTATTCAAGAATCAATATCTTTATCAAATTGAAATCATAAAATCACATGAAGAAAATTGTATTATCATTACTTTTTTTGTCTTTATCATTCAGTTCGATTAAAGCACAAGAGAGTTTAACGTATCAACAACCTACAAAAGAAATTTTAGACTTAGCGATAGCTCCACTTCCTCCAGGAACATCGGTTGATGGTAAAGGAGAAAATGCTTTTTTATCGTATAAATCTCGTTACAAATCTATTGCAGAATTATCAGAGAAAGAATTACGTTTGGCAGGATTACGTATTAATCCAGTTACAAACATCAATTCTAGAGAGGTTTTTAATGAAAAAATCACCTATTTAGATTTAAAAACAGGACAAGAAAAAACAATTGCAGGTTTACCTACAGAAGGACGTTTTTCTAATCAATCTTGGAACAATGACGATTCTAAATTTGCCTTAACAAATACAACAGAAAAAGGAGTAGAATTGTGGATAGTTGATGTGAAAACGTTGAAAGCTACAAAAGTTTATGAAGATCAATTAAATGCAAATCTTGGACGCCCATTTAGTTGGATGTCAGATAACAAAACATTGATTGTGAAAGTTCTTCCATCAGATAGAAAACCTTTAATCAATACAGAAAAAGCTTTGCCTACAGGACCAGTAGTTTCTGTGAGTGATGGTAAAGAAGCACAAAATAGAACGTACCAAGATTTATTAAAGAATAAAAATGATGAATTCAATTTTGAGCAATTAGTACGTTCAGAATTATATAAAATTGATGCAGCAACAGGAGCAAAAACCAAATGGTTACCAGCTTCTATGTACACAAGTATTTCGAATTCGCCAGACGGAAAGTTCGTATTGGTTAATCAAATTAAAACACCATTTTCTTACATTGTAACATACGGAAGTTTCCCTGCTTCAGCGGATATTTATGATAATGGAGGAAAATTGGTTCAAAATATCAATAAGAAAGAATTACAAGAAGTTGTTCCAAAAGGTTTTTCATCAACTGTTACAGGAAAACGTAATTTAGCGTGGCGTTGGGACGCAGCAGCAACTTTATATTGGGTAGAAGCTCTTGACGGAGGAGATGCAAATAAACCAGCAGAATATCGTGATGCACTTTATCAATTACAAGCTCCATTTAGTGGACAAAAGCAAGAATTGGTAAAAGTAAAAGATCGTTTTGGAGGAATTTATTGGGGAAATAATAATGTAGCAATTGCTGTAGACGATTGGTACAATACACGTAATACAAGTTTTTATTTATTCAATCCATCTAATCCAAATCAAGAAGCGCAACGTTTCTTTAGTCGTAATGAGCAAGATGCTTACGGAGATCCAGGACAATTTGTAACAGATACAAATGAGTTTGGATGGCCAGTTTTAGCAATAAACAAAGATAAAGTGATGTTACAAGGACAAGGAGCTTCTGCAGAAGGAATTTTACCTTTTGTGGACGAATTAGATTTGAAAACATTAAAAACTTCTCGTTTATGGAGAGCTCAAAAATCGGATAAGTATGAGCAAATCATGAATGTGATTGATCCGAAGAAAGGAATTATTTTAGAACGAATTCAATCAAAAACAGAATATCCGAATTTATATGTTCGTAATATTTTTCAGAAAGGAGGGAAGCCAAAGCAAGTAACTTTCAATAAAAATCCTTTTGAAGCAATGAATTCAGTTTCGAAAGAATTAATCAAATATAAACGTGAAGATGGTGTAGAATTATCTGCAACATTATATTTACCACCAAATTATAACAAATCGAAAAAAGAAAAATTACCAATGCTAATGTGGGCTTATCCGCGCGAGTTTAAAGACGCAGCAACTGCAGGACAGGTAACAACTTCTGAAAATCAATTTGTTTCGCCATCTTACGGAGGTCCAATTTTTTGGGCGCTGAAAGGTTATGCTATTATGGATGACGCAGCTTTTCCAATTATCGGAGAAGGAAAACAAGAACCAAATGATACATACGTGCCTCAATTGGTTGCGAATGCAAAAGCAGCAATAGATGCAGTAGACAAATTGGGTTATATTGACAGAACACGCGTTGCGGTTGGTGGACATTCTTATGGAGCTTTCATGACGGCGAATTTATTAACGCACTCTAATCTTTTTGCAGCTGGTATTGCACGTTCAGGAGCATATAATCGTACATTAACGCCGTTCGGATTTCAGTCAGAACAACGTAATTATTGGGAAGCACCAGATGTTTACAACACAATGGCACCTTTCCAAAATGCGAATAAAATGAAAACACCTTTGTTGCTAATTCACGGAGAAGCGGATAACAATACAGGAACTTTTCCTATGCAATCTGAGCGTTATTTTAACGCTTTGAAAGGTTTAGGAGCAATCACTCGATTAGTTCTTTTACCACAAGAATCGCATGGTTACGCTGCCAAAGAATCTATTTTGCACACATTGTGGGAGCAAGATCAATGGTTAGAGAAATATGTAAAAAATAAAGGAAAAGATTCTGAAAAGAAGTAAATTTCAATAAGCTAAAAGCGATTCAGTTTTGAATCGCTTTTTTTGTTATATTTAATTATAACTTATATACAATGAAAATCAAAGTTTTATTCTTAATTATGATTACTTTTTCACAAGTTTTATTTGCGCAAAGCTTATGGAAAGTTGAATACGAAACATATGATAAAATCTTTTTTGATGAGAAAGATCCAGTTTATAAAGCAGAATTAGATAAAAATAATTCAACACCAAAGTATTATCAATTGCTTTTTGATGAGAAACAATCCTTTTTTAAAGAAATTGAGCGTATTGATAATAGTCAAAATAAATCTTCAACATCAATGAGCACAATTGATGATAATATTTACATTGATTATAAATCTGCACAATATAAAATAGAAGGAAATTATGCAAATAAAAATATTTTGATTGTAGATAATTTACCACAATATACTTGGAAAATTAGTAGAGATTCAAAAGAAATTTTAGGAATTAAAGTAAAAAAAGCAACTACAGAATATAAAGATTCTAAGATAGAAGCTTGGTTCGCATCTACGTTACAACCAAAAGGAGGACCGATCTTTTTCAATGGTTTACCTGGTTTAATTTTAGAATTGAAAGCTGTAACAAACTTAAAAGATGAAAGTTATGAAACAACTTTTAGAGCAATCAATATAAAAGAAGCGTCAAAAACCGAAACGATAAAAATTCCTTCAAAAGGAGAAAAGATGACACAAAAAGAAAAAGACGATTTCGTAAAAGAAGCGAATAGAAAAATGATGGAAGCTTATAGCAACAAAGTTGATAAAGGATAGGATTAAAACTAAAAAAACCACTTCTTACGAAGTGGTTTTTATTATTATTTTTGATGAGGTATTATAACATCTTCAAGAAGTTAACTTCAAGCTCTGTTAAAGCGCGGTATTCTCCACGACCTAAAGATTTTTTAGTTAAACCAGCAAAAGAAACTCTATCTAAAGCCTCTACAGAATAACCTTTTGTTTCGAAAATACGACGAACAACACGGTTCCAACCAATATGTAATTCAATACCTATTTCAGTTTTTGGACGTCCTTCGATAAAAGAAATATCATCTACAATAGCAATTCCTTCAGGAATTAAACGAACACCTTTCTTAATATCAGCCATATCATTAGCTGTTAATTTTTTGTCTAAGGTAACGTGGTAGATTTTTTTCATATCATGACTTGGATGCGTTAACTTTTTAGTTAAGTATCCATCATTCGTAAACAATAAAACACCTGTTGTTTGTCTATCTAAGCGACCAACTGGAAAAATACGCGCAGTTGTTGCTGTTTTTACTAAATCCATTACAGTTTGACGATCTTTTTCGTCTTTAGAAGTTGTAATAAATCCTTTTGGTTTATTCAATAAGAAATAAACATTTTTTTGCGAAGAGATTTTTTTCCCATCGAAACGCACTTCATCATCAGGTTGTACTTTGTAACCCATTTCCGAAATAACTTGACCATTCACTGTAACAATTCCAGTTTTGATCAACTCGTCGGCCTCTCTTCTGGATGCAATCCCTGCATTCGCTACATATTTATTTAAACGAATAGTCCCGTCGTCAACTGGTGCTTTTTTCAGTCTTTTAACAAATGGTTTTTCTCCAAATTTGTTAAACGGTTTTTTTGGTCCAAAACTTTTTTTACCATCTTCAGAAGGTTTAGCTCCTCCAAAACTTGGTTTGCTTCCGCCGAAAGATGGTTTTCCACCTTCAGTTTTTTTCGCACCAAAACTTGGTTTACTACCTCCAAATGACGGTTTTCCTTTCCCTCCGCCTGCTCTTGATGATGAAGAAGATGAATTGCTTCCTCCTTTACCACGATTGTTCCCGCCTTGGGAATTTCTGTCGTTGGATTGATTTCGTCTGTTATTCATTTGAATTTGATTATTTTATGCGCTGATTAAAATTTTGCGCAATAGTTTGCAAAGTTAAGGGATTTATTTCGATTAACACGATACTAAATACACCTGCGACAATCATTCCCTTAAAAAAATAATGTAAAATCTTATATTCTTGAGAAGTTTTTAACTTCCAAATCATTAGAAAAATGATGATAAAACAAAAATCTGCTCCAATAAAAAAGTATTTCATCGCACCAACATCATTCTTGTAAATGATGATAAAACCGATGATAATATCAATTAATAGTAAACCTGCGATAAGTACTTTTGTAAAATCAATACCATATTTGATTGGAATAGAATCGTAACCGTAAATTAAATCTGCTTTTTGTGACGTTAAATCTTTCACAATATCTGTAATCAAAAATAAAATAGTTACAAAAACAGCATGTAAAGCCAGATTGAATGTGAAATTGTCAAAATAAACCAATAATGCGAAAAATGGCATGACGCGAATGATAACTAAATAAAAGTTTTTTATCAATGCAAATCGATTGATTTTGTGGCTATAAAACCAAACTAAAAATTGATAAACAAGGAAAAAAATAAAAACTTTTAGCGAAATTAATCCTGCGATAATCAATGCAGAAGCATTTAATAGTATATAAACAGTTAACTTAAATCCTTGCGAAACCTGTTTTTGAAGATAAACTTGTAAAGGACGCTTGAGTTCGTCTTTTTCTAAATCATAAAAATTATTGATAATATAACCAGCCGCCACACAAAGTATCGAACATAAAATAATTCCGTCTAATCGTGGATTTGTCAACAATTGACGATGGCTAACTTCGGGCGCAAAAATAAAAAGTGCAGCAAGATATTGCGCCAAAATAAGCACAACCAAATTATAACCACGAACAACAGAAAATAATGCAATAATTTTTAGGATTATTTTCTGTGCGTTCATCGTTTATATTATTAAAATAAATTGTTTTAGAATTTGTAAATTACTTCGGTCTGAAAGTCTTTTAAGTAACTTTTTGCTTTGTCATAATCTTGAGTAAAACCAAGTACATAACCGCCTCCGCCAGAACCACAAAGTTTAAGATAATATGTATCTGTATCAATTCCCGTTTTCCAAGCGTTAACCAATTTTTGTGGAATCATTGGTCTGAAATGCTCATAGCCCCAAGCTGATAATTTCTGAAGATTTGCAAAAAATGGATTGTATTCACCTTTTACAAAATTCTCGATACACGCATTGTTGTATTTGATAAATTCTTCTTTCAATGTTTTACGGAAACCTTCTTTTTTCATTTTCTCGAAGAAAATATGAATCATCGGAGCAGTTTCTCCAGGAGTTCCAGAATTTATTAAGAAAACAGCACCTTTTCCGTTTGTATCTGCTTCAGGTAAACCAATTGTCGAAATATCATCTTTTGATTGGATCAGAAGTGGAATATTCATATAACAAATTAAAGGGTCAATTCCCGAGCTTTTTCCGTGAAAATAAGATTCTAATTGTCCAAATAAGACTTTTAGTTCACTTATTTTTTCTTTATTAAGATGTTGATTGATATCAATTTTATTGAATGCATATTTATCATAAATAGCGGCAACCAAAGCACCAGAGCTCCCTACGCCATATCCTTGTGGAATATTAGAATCGAAATACATACCATTTGCAACATCTTCTGAAAAAGATTTTGTATCAAATGTATCAGCAAAATTCTCTTCAAGAAATTTAGCATAATTTTTTAGGTGAGCATTTGATTGTTCCGCAATTTCAGACGGTTCAAACTTTAATGCACCTTGATAAAAATTATACGGAATTGTTAAGCCTTTCGAGTTTTCAATAATTCCATATTCGCCAAAAAGTAAGATTTTAGCATAAAATAATGGGTTTTTCATTCAATGATAAATTGGTTGTACAAATCTACAAAATTTAAGCCATTCTTTATAAAAATTATTGAAGAGAATTACTTTAATAAATTGTAAATCAAATTTGTTGTAGTTTACATGAGTAATTATTTTTTCTGTTAAACCACTATTTTGGAATATTATTTGCCAATTCTTTTGAAATGAAGCGAGTTAAAATCGTTTAATTGTTAAAATAAATCTTAAATCAAGATTAAAAAATAGGAAAGAGTACATTAAAATATATAAATTTGCGACATGTATATTACTGAATATATTTCGAATGAGATAAAACCTGGGAAGTTTGGTTATTCTCCCAATCAGCTTTTAGAAGTTGTGCAAGAGAATAAACTGACGCATTTGCCTATGTTTAAAGGTTTAGATTTTATAGGAAATATTTCTGAAGAAGATTTGATAGAGTTATCTTTTGAAAATAAGACTGTTGATTATACGTCTTATTTAGAGAATTTTTTTCTTACCGATTCTAGTACCCTTTTAGATGCTATTCAGATGATGTACACGAATCAAGCGAATATACTTCCAATTATCAACGAGCATTCTAAATACATAGGTTCGATAACAGAAAATGATATTATAAATACATTTGCAAATTTTCCTTTTGTATCTGCAGAAGGTGTTTCTATGTTGGTTTCTATTGCAGAAAAAGATTTATCGATAACTGCAATTTCTAATATTATAGAAGCGAATAATGGTAAAATATTAGGAATATTAATTGTTGGTTATAAAGAAGATAGCGCGTATGTTTTGTTGAAATTTAGTTCGTCAAATTTATTGACGATTGGCGAAACATTTGAACGCTATGGATACCAAGTGATTCAGAAATTTTATAACGACGAAAAACAAGAACTACTACAAAGTCGTTATGCACAATTATTAAAATATATGAATACCTAATGATAAAAGTTGCACTTTTTGGACAAAAAACAAGTACGTCTTTAGTTGATATTATCACACCTTTTCTTAATTATTTAGCTCAAAAAGAGATTTCTTATTGTGTAGAAAAGAATTTTTTAGAAATTTTAAAAGATTCGACTGACATTAAGTTAGATCATATCGAAACATACTCATCTTACGAAGATTTAGACAAATCAGTAAAATTTATGTTCAGTTTCGGTGGAGATGGAACAATACTTTCTGCAACAACATTTATTCAGGACTCGATGATTCCTATTATCGGTGTAAATACCGGACGTTTAGGTTTTCTTGCAACAATTAATAAGAGTGTATTGTTGGAGCAAATGGATAGTTTTTTTAGTGATGATTTTACTATTATTCCACGTACTTTGTTAACTGTAAAACGTAGTGATGGAGTAGAAATAGAGAATAATTTTGCCATTAATGAAGTAACAGTTGTACGCCGTGAAACAACAAGTATGATTACTGTTGATACATATTTGGATAACGAATTTCTTAATTCTTTTTGGTCAGATGGGTTGATTATTTCAACACCAACAGGATCTACAGGTTATTCATTAAGTTGCGGCGGACCAATTGTACATCCATCCAATCAAAATTTTGTAATTACACCAGTTGCGCCACATAATCTAAATGTACGTCCATTAGTTGTGTCAGAAGATGCGAAAATTGACTTAAAAATACGAAGCCGTGCCAACGAGTATTTCTTATCATTAGATTCTCGTAACTTTCCTTTAACAACTGACGTAGAGTTGACAATAACAAAAGCTGACTTCAAAATATTAATTGTTGAGGCTGTTGACGCGACTTATTTCACAACTTTGAGGGAAAAAATGCTTTGGGGATCTGATAAAAGAAATTAAAATTTACAATAAAACTTCTTAATTTTTGTTAAATCAGTTACGTTGAATTGACTTTTGTTTATATTTGTTCGAATTTAATAGATATCTAATAGCAAAAGCCGAAAAAATAACAGAATACATGAGAAGATTATTTTTGTTCGTTTTTATACTGTGTACTTCGCAAATGATTTTTGCGCAAAGACACGAACTCGGAGTTTTTGCAGGTGGAGCAAATGTGATTGGAGATATAGGTAAGGCTAGTTATATCAATCCGTTTCCAACAAAAACAGAACCAACTGGGAAGATTTTTTTGCCGATTTCTATAGGAGGTTTATATCGTTTTAATATAAATCCATATATGGGGTTTAGAGCGAATATATCTTATTCTAAAGTAGGCGCTAGCGATCACCGTTCAAAAGAGCAATATAAAATAGATAGAAATAAAAATTTCAGAAATACTATTGTAGAAGGATCTTTAATGTTCGAGTATAATTTCTTTAGTATCAATGATGATCAAGAATCTGCACAATCTCCTTATTTATTTTTTGGAGTAGGCGCTTTTTCATCAAAAGGAAAAGAATACGATTATAATGAGACAGAAAGTCAGATTATAGAAAAAACAAAATACAATACAAATTTATCGATTCCTTTTGGGGTTGGGTATAAATTTAGATTTAATTATAGTTGGATTTTATCATTTGAGACAGGTATACGTTATACAGGTTCAGATTATTTAGATTATAATACAGGAAAGTTTACAGACAATTTTAACAATGCAATTGCAGATGGAACTTTACCTCAATCAGAATTTGATAAAAGACAATTTGGAAACATGTCTAATAAAGATTGGTATGTTATATCAGGATTAACCTTAACATATAGTTTTGGTCGACCTGCATGTTATTGCGATTAAAAAAATGGAGATTAGTTTAGAAAACCAAATAGATAAGGATAATTTACCTAATCACGTAGCCATCATTATGGATGGTAACGGGAGATGGGCAAAGAAGAATGGAAAAGAAAGAACTTTTGGCCACAAAAGCGCTTTAGGAGCAGTACGCTCTTCTATAGAAACTTGCCGAAAATTAGGAATACAATATCTTACACTTTATGCTTTTTCTACAGAAAATTGGAATCGTCCAAAGCTTGAAGTTACAGTTTTAATGACTTTATTGAGTTCTGCTATCAAAAATGAAATAAAAGAACTTCATAAAAATGGTATTCGATTAAATGTAATTGGCGATATGTCAAAATTACCTCGTAAAGCCAACAAAGACTTAACAGAAGCAATGGAATTAACCAAAGATAATACAGGATGTGTATTAACCTTGGCATTAAGTTATGGTTCTAAAGAAGAATTATTAAGTGCAATAAAAACAATTGCACATCAGTATAAAGAAGGTGAAATAACTGATCAAGATTTTAATGAAGAATTAGTTCACAAAAACCTATATACTCACGATTTACCTATGGTAGATCTAATGATTAGAACGAGCGGAGAAACACGTATCAGTAATTTTTTGTTATGGCAAATTGCCTATGCAGAATTATATTTTACAGAAGTTCTTTGGCCTGATTTTAATGAAGAAGAATTTTATAAAGCCATTTTAAATTATCAAAACCGCGAACGCAGATTTGGTAAAATAAGCGAGCAATTAACGAACTAATCGAACTGAAACAGAGGATTATGAAGAAAATTTTTTGGACAATGTGCATGCTAGGTGCTTATATGGCACACGCGCAAGTAGTCGACTCTACTAAAAACATTGATTCAACTCAACAAGATAATTTTGTTATAGATTATGCAAATGCAAAAACATTTAAACTAAAAGATGTTCTTGTAACAGGAGATACCAAATTCTCTAAAAACCAAATTATCCGTTATGCAGGTTTTGCGATTGGCGAAGAAATAGAATTGCCAGGAACAAAAGTAAACAATGCAGTAAAAAAATTATGGAGATCAAATTTATTTTCGGATATTGATTTGTATGTAGCTAAAATAGAAGGTGACCAAGTTACTTTAGAATTAGCTGTAACATCTGTTCCAAGTTTAGGTGAAATCAAAATTAATGGGGTTAAAAAATCGCAACGCGAAGATTTAATCAAACAAAATAAATTAAACCCAGGTGTAAAAATTACACAAAGTTTAATCAATACTACGCGTAATAAAATCAAAGATTATTACACAGGTAAAGGTTTTCCGAACTCTACAATTGCTGTAGAACGTCAACCAGTAGCTGGTAAAGAAGAGGAAGAGAATCTTACTTTAAATGTATCGAAAGGAGAACGTGTAAAAATTAAAGACATTGTTTTTGAGGGAAATACAAATTTAACTGCGGCACGTTTACGTAAAAAAGGCTTTAAAAATACAAAACGTAAATCTATAAATGTTTTCAAGTCATCTAAGATGATTCCTGAAAAGTATCAAGAGGATTTAAAAACAGTAGTAGAAGAATACAAGTCTGTAGGTTTTAGAGATGCGAAAATTGTTTCACAAGAAATTCAAAAAGTAGACGATAAAAACCTTATCGTAAAAGTTAAAATAGATGAAGGAAAACCATATTACTTAGGTAATGTAACTTTTTCTGGTAACTCAATATTTACTTCAGAGCAATTACAACGTATTTTTTCATATAAAACAGGTGATCGTTATGATGCTGTAGGTATCAATAAAAAGGTTTCTGGTTCGGAAAAAGATGATGATATTTCTACTCTTTATATGGATAGAGGTTATTTGTTTGCAAGAGCAATTCCTGTCGAAAAAAGTGTAAAAAATGATACAATTGATTTAGATATCAAAATTTATGAAGGAGTACAGGCAACTTTAAACAAAGTAATCATTAATGGTAATACAGAAGCTCACGATCATATCTTATACCGTGAGTTACGTACAAAACCAGGCGATTTATTTTCTAAATCAGACATTAGACGTACAATGATGGAGTTAGCTGGTTTAGGTTACTTAGAGCCAACGCAAATTGTACCAGATATTCAGCCAAACTCAGAAAACAATACAGTTGATGTAGAATGGAAAGTTGCACCAAAATCATCTTCTCAAGTAGAATTACAAGGAGGATATGGAGCAGGTACTTTTATTGGTACATTGGGATTAACTTTTGGTAACTTTTCTATCAAAAATTTATTCAATAAAAAAGCATGGAAGCCTGTGCCAATGGGAGACGGACAGTCTTTATCTTTACGCGCACAAGCAGGTAATGGATATAAAAATTATAGTTTCTCTTTTACAGAACCATGGATAGGTGGTAAACGCCCAACAGCTTTATCAACATCTATTTATTATTCTCAATATGAACAAAGATATACAAGTGGAGTAAAATCTACATTAGATATCATAGGAGGATCAGTTGGTTTAACAAAGTTATTAACTTGGCCAGATGATTATTTCAGATTATCACATTCTATTGCTTATCAACGTTATAATTTTAATAATTATGAAATGTCAATAGGTAATTTAAGATATGAAAATGGTTCATCAAACAACTTAAACTATACAATTGGTTTAACACGTAATTCTGCAGGTCCAGATCCAATTTTCCCACAATCAGGATCAGAAATTAGTTTAGCTTTTACAACGACTTTTCCATATTCGTCGATAAATAATAAAGACTATTCAAATATCACTGATGTAGAGAAGTTTAAATGGTTAGAATATTACAAATTCAAAGCAAAAGCATATTTTTATAAAGAATTAACAGGGAAGTTAGTTTTAAAAGCTGGAGGAGAATTTGGAGTTTTAGGAACATATAATCGCAAAGTAGGAACAATCCCTTTTGAGCGTTTTTATTTAGGTGGAACAGGACTAAATAATAACCGTATGGATGGACGCGAAATTATCTCATTAAGAGGTTACGAAGATTCGTCAAATTCAGGTGGACAAAATGGAGATCTTACACCAGAAGGTGGAGGAACAATCTATAATAAATATACGTTAGAATTACGTTACCCAATCACAATGAGCCAAACAGCTAAAATTTATGCGTTAACTTTTGCAGAAGGTGGTAATGTTTGGAACAATACAAGCGAGTTTAAACCGTTTGAGTTAAAACGTTCGGTTGGTGCAGGTGTACGTATTTTTATGCCAGCATTCGGATTATTAGGATTTGATTTTGGATATGGACTTGATAAAGGATTTAATCAAACAGAACGTTCTGGTTGGCAAACTCACTTTATTATCGGACAACAATTCTAATCGTTTTATAATTTACCAAACGTTTTGGCATAATTTTAGAATTAACACAATAAGAATATGAAAAAATGGATTAGTTTTATAGCATTGTTTCTTGGATTAGCAAGTTTTACATTTGCCCAAAAATTTTGTTACGTCGATTCACAGTATATTTTAGAAAATTTACCAGAATATACATCATCGCAAAGTAGATTAAAATCGCAAACAGAGTCTTGGCAAAAAGAAATTCAGCAAAAACAAGAAAATTTAGCTAAATTACAAGCCGAATTTGAAGCTGAAAAGATTTTGTTAACAGCCGAACAAGTAAAAGAGCAAGAAAAAAAGCTTGCGGAAGAGGTTCAAGCTGTAAAATCTTTACAAGACAAACGTTATGGGCCAACTGGAGATTTAGTAAATTTACGAAGATCAATGGTAAAGCCATTACAAGACCAGATTTACAATGCAACAAAAGAAGTTGCAGATAAAAGAGGATATAGTTTTGTATTTGATAAAGGAAGCGATTTGATAATGATTTATACAGATCCAAAATTTGATATTAGTCGTGAAGTTTTACAAACTCTAAAACCAGAGTTAAAAGAACAACGAAATAATACAAATAAGAATAGCAATAGCAATACAAAAGGGACGTCAACGTCTAAGAATAAGAAATAAAACAAGAAAATAATTTAATAAACAAACTAGAAAATGAAACAAATTAGATTGATAGCTGTATTTACAATGATGGTTTTTGGTAGCGTTTTAACTTTCGCACAAGAATTAGCTCATATTGATACACAAGCCGTGATTGATGCAATGCCAGCTTACAAAAAAGCTGAAGCTGATTTAGAAGTACTTGGTAAAAAACACCAAGATAAGATTGCAGCATTACAAGGAGAGTACAAAACATTTATGGAAACTGCTCAAAAAGACTTAGCTGGTAAATCTCAAGAAGAAGCACAAAAGTTAATTGCTGCTAATAAATACCAAGAAAAAGAGCAAGAATTACAAAAAAAATACGAAAGTTACGCTAAAGCTGCACAAGAAGAAATGGCTGCAAAAGAAAAAGCTTTAATGGAGCCTATCGAAAAAAGAGTAATGGAAGCAATCAATTCTGTTGCTGCTAAAAAAGGAATTAAATATGTTTTACCTGCAGGTGTATTAGTTTACAAAAACGGAGGTTACGATTTATTTAACGACGTTAAAAAAGAATTAGGATTATAATAATCCATTTTTATTAATATCTTTAAGCCACTATTTTAGTGGCTTTTTTTATATCTATGAAGAAAATATTAATCACCGGAGCAAATGGACAACTAGGACAATCTGTTTTAGAACAATCTAAAAATTATAAAGAAATTGAATGCTTTTTTGCAACACAAGATCAGTTGGATATTACAAATCTAGAATTGATAAAGACTTATTTTGAAGATAAGAATTTTGATTTTGTTGTAAATTGTGCAGCTTACACAGCAGTTGATAAAGCAGAAGATGATCAAGAAAAAGCATTTTTAGTGAATGCAAAAGCTGTGGAATATTTAGCTAAAATTACAGCAGAAAAAAATATTCCTTTTATACATGTTTCAACAGACTATGTTTTTGATGGAACAGAGGCTAAACCTCGCTTGGAAACAGATCAAACAAATCCGATTGGTGTTTATGGTGAAACAAAATTGCAAGGAGAGGAGTTTGCTTTAAATAACAATTCCCAAACAATTATTTTACGTACAGCTTGGGTATACTCAAGATTTGCAAATAACTTCGTTAAAACAATGCTTAGATTGTTTAATGAGAAAGATTCGTTGTCTGTGGTATCTGATCAAATTGGTTCGCCAACAAATGCATTAGATTTGGCAAAAGCAATTTTAGATATTATTTCGAAGGATGAACTAACGTTTGGAATTTTTAATTATTCTAACGAAGGAGAATGCTCTTGGTTTGAATTTGCACAAAAAATTAAAGAATTTTCAGGTTCTTCAATAGAGATTAATTCTGTAGATTCTTCTGCTTATCCAACAAAAGCAAAACGACCAGCATATAGTTTATTAGATAAAACAAAAATCAAAGAAATATATCAAGTTGATGTTCCGAATTGGGAAGAAAGTTTAAAGCAAGAATTAAAACATTTAGTATAAAATCTAAATTTTAAACCAAATAAAAAGCTCGAGAATTTCTCGAGCTTTTCTTTTATATGTAAGATTATTTATTAATCTAAAATCTCAAAACGAGTATAAGGCTGTAAAGCTTTTGGTATTTTTACTGTTCCATCAGCAAGCTGATGATTCTCTAAAATAGAAGCTAAAATTCGTGGTAAAGCCAAAGCAGAACCATTTAAACTGTGTGCTAATTGCGTTCCATTTTCGTCTTTGTAACGTAATTTTAAACGATTTGTTTGAAATGTTTCAAAATTAGAAACAGAAGAAACTTCTAACCATTTTTCTTGTGCTTCCGAAAAAACTTCAAAATCATACGTTATTGCAGAAGCAAAACCTGTATCTCCACCACAAAGTCTCAAAATACGGTAAGGTAATTCTAACGCTTCCAACAATCCTTTTACATGTTCTACCATTGAGTCCAATGCAGCATAAGAATTTTCTGGCTTTTCGATGCGTACAATTTCTACTTTTTCAAATTGGTGCAAACGGTTCAAACCTCTTACGTCCTTTCCATAAGAACCAGCTTCGCGACGGAAACATGGAGAATATGCTGTCAATGTAATTGGTAATTCCTCAGCTTTTACCAACACATCGCGGTAAATATTTGTTACAGGAATTTCAGATGTTGGGATTAGATACAAATCATCTTCTCCAATATAATACATCTGTCCTTCTTTATCTGGTAATTGTCCAGTTCCATATCCAGAAGCCTCATTTACAACGAATGGAGGTACAATTTCTGTATAACCAGCATCTGCGTTTGTATCTAAGAAAAATTGAATTAAGGCACGTTGCAAACGAGCACCTTTTCCTTTATATACAGGAAAACCAGCACCAGTAATTTTAACACCTAATTCAAAATCAATAATATCGAATTTTTTAGCAAGATCCCAATGAGGCATATTGTTTGGTTTGGCAATAGCATCACCATATTCAAAAACAATTTCATTGTCTTCCGCATCTTTACCAGCTTTTACGCTTTCATTCGGTACATTAGGAATTTGATATAAAATCTCTTTAACGGAGTTTTCGTAAACAGATAATAAATCTTGTAACTCTTTTGATTGTGTTTTTAAATCAACAGTTTTATTTTTTAATTCATTAGCCTCTTCCGATCTTCCATCTTTAAACAAATTACCAATTTCTTTTGCTAATTTGTTGGATTCAGCTAATATATTATCCAATTCAAATTGAGTTTTACGACGAAGTTCATCAACAGTTAAAACTTCATCAACAAGATTTAAGTTTTTGAAGTTACGTTTTTTAAGTCCTTCAATTACACGATCTTTGTTTTCTTGAATGTAAGAAACTACTAGCATATCTTAATTAATTTTATACAAATGTATAAATAATTAATTTTTTTGTTGAATGTTTAAATGATTAACTACAAAAAATGCTAACATTTTATAGATTCTTAAGTATTAATTTGACTAAAATAAATAAAAAATCTACTTATTTTATTTTACAAATAAAAACACAAAATTGTAAAATAATAAATAAATAGTTGACTTTGAGTTTTTTACATTTTATTTAAAACGAAAATTGAATTACAATCATATTACATTTATTTTACACGCTAAAACTTTGATTTCGAAATATCTTTGGTAAAGAAAATTAATCGAAAATTATTAATAATTAAAACAATAAAACAATGAAAAAATTTTTCGCAGTAGTTGCAGTAGCAGCTTTATCATTAGGAGCAGTATCTTGTGGAGAGAAAAAAGCAGAAGAAGCAGCAGCAGTAGTTGATTCAGCAACAGCTCAAATCGATTCAGCAGCAGCAGTAGTAGATTCAGCAGCAGCTAAAGTTGATTCAGCAGTTACTAAAGTTGATTCAGCAGTTACAGCAGTAGCTCCAGCTACAACTGAAGCTCCAGCAGCAGCTCCAGCAAAATAATTTGAAATAACATTCAAATCATATAAAGGAACCACTCATAAGATGAGTGGTTTTTTTATGCCGTTTTGCGATGTAAATAGCGCGTTAATTTAATAGAAAGGTCTAAAAGAATTATTTTAGAATTTCCATTTCGCTCTATATGATAAGCCGCTTCGTTAATTTCGTTTAATATATCTTGGATATTCTCACCATGTATAAAAGGTGCAAAACCTTGCCATTTAAATCCTTCTGCATTAATTTCTAAAAAAACTAAATCATTTGTTTGATAAGTTTTAAGTAATGCTTGACGAAAAATCTCTGAACAATAATTCAAGAAATCTTTTTGTTCGCTTCTCGACCAACTTGCAATTTGGTTTGACCAATCAATCAAATCTTTCAGCACTGTTGGGGTTTTAGCTGCCATAAAGGCTTTACGAACCCAAGTCACAAAATATTTATCAAACAAATGTTCGTCATCATTTAGTTGATGAATTGCTTCGCGTAAATTTCCTTGTGATAAAAATGCAATATGTTGTGCCTTTTCTGGATTAATATTTTTATGATTAATCAAATAGTCTTTGATAGAACTCTGAGATAATCGTGGAATTTTGACCAATTGACAGCGTGAAATAATGGTTTGTAACAACAAATCTTCGCGTTCAGTTACCAATAAAAACAATGTCTTTTGAGGTGGTTCTTCTAAAATTTTTAATAATTTATTGGCAGCAGAAGTTGTCATTTTTTCTGGTTGCCAAATAATCATAATTTTATATCCGCCTTCATAACTATTTAAAGCCAATGTTTTTACGATTTCATCAGATTCGTCAACGGGAATTACGCCTTGTTTTTTTTCAATTCCCAAATGTGACATCCAATCGGTTAAATTTCCGTAGACACTTTCGTCTACAAAACTTCTCCAATCATTTAATAGATACTTCGCAAGTGGTTTTTTTACCGAATCTGTTGCCGAATAAGGAAATGCAAAATGCAAATCTGGATGTTGTAGTTTATCAACTTTCAAATTACATTGATTATTGTCAATACCACATAAAACCTCACGAGCATAAGCAATAGCCAAAGCTAAAGCTCCCGAACCTTCTGGTCCAGCAAACAATTGTGCATGACTAATTCTACCATCTTTTATAGATTGTTGAAGTTTGGTTTTAACCTCTTCTTGACCAATTACGTTTTCCCAAAGCATAAGCCAAAGTTACTATTTTTATTTTTCTGAATTAATCAAAGTTTTTAATAGATTGATTTCTTCTAGATTAGCAATTCCAGAATTATCAATAAGTGCGGATGAATGAAAATAAGTAGCGTTTGTAAACGAATCAATTTCTTGAATATTTGTAGAACGTAAACCACCTCCAGGCATTATTGTAATGCGGTTTTTAGCTTTTTTAACAAGAGTTTTCAGTGTTTGTTTTCCATCATTTACATTATTAGCCAAACCAGAAGTTAAAATGGTTTTGAAACCTAATTTAATGACTGTTTCTAATGAATTTTCAAGATCAGAAGTTCTATCGAAAGCACGATGAAGGCTACAAGGAAAAGGTTTTGCGAGCTCGATTAGTTCTTGATTTCGTTCAAAATCTATTTCATTTTCTTTATTCAAAATTCCGAAAACAAATCCATCAACTCTGAAATTTTTAATCAAGATAATTTCTGATTTCATTTGTTCAAATTCTTCATCAGAATAACAAAAATCTCCACCACGAGGGCGAATCATGATCATAATTTCTTTTTCAGTTTCTTTTCTTAATGCTTTTATATCAATCAAAGTAGGTGTAATTCCGCCAGCAGAAACATCGGCACATAATTCTATTCTATCTGCTTCAGATTTTGATGCAACCAATGCAGATTCAAGATTGAAACAAGCGATTTCTAATTTTTTCATTTTGTAATAGATTTTCCGTTAATCAAACGATTTCCTGTTTGATCGTAAACAGCAAAGTTAAAGCCTGGATGAATACAATACGAACCATATTCGCCTTGTTTATTGATAGCGATAAAACCAACTTGTATATTTTTAAGGTCTTTTTTACGAGATTGTGTTAATTTAATAATTCGATTAACAGCTTCTTTACAGGCATTTTCGGGAGAATATCCTTGACGCATTAATTCTACAACCAAATGACTTCCAGCAATACGAATCACTTCTTCGCCGTGACCAGTCGCTGTAACAGCACCAATTTCGTTATCAACATACAAACCAGCACCAATAATTGGCGAATCGCCTACACGACCATGCATTTTATACGCCATTCCGCTCGTAGTACAGGCTCCTGAAAGATTTCCATGCGCATCTAAAGCAATCATTCCGATTGTATCATGATTCTCGATGTTGATTGGTAATTGATAATTAGTATCTTTTAACCATTCTTTCCATTCTTTTTCGGAAATATCAGTCAATAAATTTTCTTTTTTAAATCCTTTTTCCAAAGCAAATTGTAATGCTCCATCTCCAACTAGCATCACATGTGGAGTATCTTCCATCACTTTTCGAGCAACGGAAATAGGGTGTTTAATGTTTTCTAAAGAAGCAACAGAACCAATATTTGCCTTATCGTCCATAATACAAGCATCTAATGTTACAATTCCGTCGCGATCTGGGCGACCACCGTAGCCTACGCTTCGTTCATTCGGATCAGCCTCTACAATTCTAACTCCTTTTTCTACAGCATCAAGAGCAGTTCCATTATTATTCAAAACTTCCCAAGCCCCTTTATTGGCTTCAATTCCAAAATCCCATGTTGATAAAACAATTGGTTTATTCACTTTTGTAGCTCTACTTTTTTTAGAATTTTGTGCGTTCAAATCTAATTTAGATGTTCCTAAAAGCAAACTTAAAGCACCCAAATTTTTAATAAAATTTCTCCTATTACTCATATTGTTGTCGATTTCGAATTGTGTTGATAACAAATATAATTCATATTATTGTATATCAGTTATCTGATAAATAGAAACTTAAAATACGTATGAAATCAACTATATTTACTATTTGGATGATTATTTCTTCGATTTTCATTCATGCTCAAACCAAAGATTTTGCTAAATATGTAAATCCGTTTATTGGTACTGGTGGACATGGGCATTCTTTTCCTGGAGCGACTTTGCCTTACGGAATGGTTCAACTTTCTCCTGATACGCGTGTCGATGGAAGTTGGGATGGATGTGGTGGTTATCATTATTCGGACGAATTTATTTATGGTTTCTCTCATACACATCTTAATGGAACTGGAGTTTCTGATTATGGAGATATTATGTTAATGCCAACAATGAGCAATAATAGTTTTGATCAAAAAGAATATGGTTCAAAATTTTCTCATAATAATGAAAAAGCTTCTGCTGGATATTATCAGGTTTTATTAGAAAAAGATAATATTAATGTGCAATTAACATCTACAACAAGAGTTGGTTTACACGAATACACTTTTAATAAAGCTGGTGATGCAACTATTATTTTAGATCTTAATCATCGTGATAAGTTATTAGATGGAATTGTGAAAGTTGTAGACGACAAAACGGTTTATGTCTACAGAAATTCGGAAGCTTGGGCTACGAATCAAAAGATTTTTGCAAAAATACAATTCAATGTTCCGTTGAAAATAACGTCTACAAAAAATGGTTCAATCAAATCAAAAGAATTTAATGGTAATGAAATTGCTTTAGCTTTTGGAAAAAAAGTAAAAAAAGGAGAAAAAATTCTTGTCAATGTTACTTTGTCAACGACTAGTTTTGAAGGAACTGATGTTAATTCAAAAGAATTACCAAGTTTTGATTTTGCTAAAACGAAAGCGGAAGCTGAAAAAGCCTGGAACAAAGAGTTATCAAAAATTGAAGTAAAATCTACCGATAAAGAAAAGTTGACAATTTTCTACACAGCGCTTTATCACACAATGATGCAGCCAAATATTGCGCAAGATGTGAATGGAAATTTTCGTGGACGTGACGATCAAATTCATTTAGCAAATAACTTCGATTATTATTCGGTATTCTCACTTTGGGATACTTTTAGAGCGGCGCATCCATTGTATACACTGATTGAAAAACGAAGAACGGTCGATTTTATTAACACATTTATCAAGCAATATGAGCAAGGTGGGCGTTTGCCAGTTTGGGAATTAGCGAGTAATGAAACCGATTGTATGATAGGTTATCACTCAGTTTCTGTGATTGCAGATGCGATGGTAAAAGGACTAAAAGGTTTTGATTATGAGTTAGCTTTTGAGGCTGCAAAACACTCAGCAATGTTAGATCATTTAGGATTAAAAGCGTACAAAGAAAATGGTTTTATAGCGATAGATGATGAACACGAGTCAGTTTCGAAAACATTAGAATATGCTTATGATGATTGGTGCATTGCTCAAATGGCATTGATTTTGAATAAACAAGATGATTATAAATATTTTATTGAGCGTTCTCAATCATGGAAGAATTTATTTAATCAAAGTACAAAATTTATTCAACCAAAGAAAAATGGCGCTTGGGATTCTCCTTTTGAACCACGTGAAGTGAACAATAATTACACAGAAGCGAATGGTTGGCAATACACGTTTTTTGTTCCGCAAGATATTAATGGAATGATTGATTTTTATGGAGGAAAAGCTAGTTTTGAAGCTAAATTAGATCAATTATTTAATTCAACTTCAGAAATGACAGGTCGCGAACAAGTTGATGTAACGGGATTAATTGGGCAATATGCGCAAGGAAATGAGCCAAGTCATCATGTTGCATTTTTGTATAATTATATTGACAAACCTGAGAAAACGAAAGAATTAATTCATAAAATTTTAAATGATTTTTATAAAAATTCGCCAGATGGTTTAATCGGAAATGAAGATTGCGGACAGATGAGCGCGTGGTATGTTTTGGCCTCGATGGGAATTTATAGTGTAACGCCAGGTTCAGGAATTTGGACGACTGTTGAACCATATTTTGATGAAATTACGGTAAATTTAGAAGATGGAACAAAGCGTATCATTACAAAAGATAATTACAAGGATAATCAATTTTTAGGATTTGAATTTTTGAAAGACCGAGAAATAAAGCCTATTTCTGAAGAAGAAAAAATTGTAACTGTTCCAGTTTTCAAGAATTCTGAACGAGCTTTTAAAGATAAAATGACCGTTGTTTTGACTTCTCAAAATCCAAACGATAAAATTTATTATTCAATAAATGGAAAGAAAGAACAAACCTTCAAAAATCCAATTTCGATCAAAGAAACTTCTACAATAAAGGCTTATGTGATAAATGGTGAGAAGAAAAGTAAAACGATTTCGGGAACTTTTACAAAGAAACCAAACGATTACGCAATCACGTTGCATTCCACTTATACGCCGCAATATCATGCAGGTGGACCTGATGGTTTGTTAGATGGAATTTTCGGAACAGAAAATTGGAAAAAAGGAGATTGGCAAGGCTATTTCGATCAAGATTTTGAAGCAGTTATAGATTTAGGAAAAGCGAAATCAATTTCAGAAGTTGATGCACATTTTTTACAAGATTCTCGCTCGTGGATTATGATGCCAACAAAAATGGAAATTTATACTTCTACAAATAAAGAAGTTTTTAAATTGGCAGGAGTAATCGAAAAAGATGCCAATCCATTCAATGATTCAATTTTTACAGATCATTGGAAAGTACAGTTTCAAACACAAAAAATACAATATATTAAAGTGAAAATTTACAATTATGGTGCTTTTCCAAAAGGTCATTTAGCAGAACCTTTTCAAGGAAAATCCTATATTTTTGTAGATGAAATAATAATAAAATAAAATTCTAAAAATCCATTTGATTTATTTCAAATGGATTTTTTTATAACTTAAAAGAAGAATTCTATAACTCAAACTCATCATTTTATCGTAACTTTAATTTCAGAATTCGAAGAAAATGCAAACCGAAGTTTTAACAAAAAGATTAAAAAGTAGAGCGATAAATCCAACCGCAATGCGTTTATTGATTTTAGATAAATTAATGAATACAGATGTTGCGTTGAGTTTGGCTGATTTGGAAATCGAGATGGATAAAGCCGATCGTGTAACAATTTATCGTACGCTTAAAACTTTTGAAGAAAGTAAACTCATTCATTCTATTGAGGACGGATCGGGCTCTATAAAATATGCTTTGTGCGAATCAAATTGTAAATGTACGCCTGAGTTTACGCATGCTCATTTTCATTGTACAAATTGCAATCAAACCTTCTGTTTGCGCAATATTCATTTGCCAGAAATACATCTTCCCAAAAATTTTATTGCAGAACAATCATCTTTTATCTTAAAAGGAATTTGCGATCAATGTAAATCCTAAACTTTGCAACCAGATTGCAGTTAAAGCGTCATAATTTTGTCTTATAAATATTCAAATTATGTCTAAAGCTTGCTGTAGTACGTCACATGACGATCACGAAAAACATACACATAGTCATGATGATCAGGATCATAATCATGAACACAACACGAGTAAACTGTTTTTAGGAATTAGTTTATTCATATTCTTTTCAGGAATTTTCATTCAATATATTCTAAAACCTTCTTGGTTTGTAGAAAATGAAACGATTCGATTAGTTTGGTTTTCGATTTCATATATTTTAGTTGCTTTTCCTGTTTGGAAAGAAGCGTTAGAATTAGCCAAGAAATTTGATTTTTTCAATGAATTTTCGTTGATGGGAATTGCAACTTTGGGTGCTTTTATTATCGGCGAATATCCCGAAGGTGTTGCTGTAATGTTGTTTTATACAATTGGTGAAATGTTTCAGGAAGCTGCTGTAAATCGTGCAAAGGGAAATATAAAAGCATTGTTAGATGTTCGTCCAGATACGGCGCATGTTTTACGAAATGGTGTTTTCGAAACAATAAAACCGCAAGAAGTTGCAATTGGAGAAACAATACAAATAAAAGTTGGAGAAAAAATTCCGTTAGATGGAATTTTAATTACGGATAAAGGAAGTTGTAATACGTCTGCATTAACAGGCGAAAGTAAACCATCTACTTATAAAACTGGTGAAACTATTTTGGCTGGAATGTTAAATTTAGAGAATGTAATTGAGCTTAAAACAACTAAAAAGTTTGAAGATAGTTCTATTGCGAAAATTCTTCAAATGGTTCAAGATGCGGCTTCACGTAAAGCTCCGACTGAATTATTTATCCGAAAATTCGCAAAAATTTATACGCCAATTGTTTTCTTTTTGGCTTTGGCGCTTGTGGTTATTCCATATTTTTTTGTTGACAATTATATTTTCAGAGATTGGCTTTATCGCGGTTTAGTTTTCTTGGTAGTTTCTTGTCCTTGTGCGTTGGTAATTTCTGTTCCATTGGGTTATTTTGGTGGAATTGGAGCAGCTTCTCGCAACGGAATTTTAGTGAAAGGATCTAACTTTTTAGACTTATTGGCTAAAGTAAATACAGTTGTTATGGACAAAACAGGAACAATGACAGAAGGTGTTTTTGAAGTGCAAAAAATTGAAACGAATCTCAATCAAAATGAATTTCTTAATCTGGTTTCAGCTTTGGAAAAACCATCTACACATCCTATTGCGAAAGCAATTGTGGCTTATCATTCTTCAGATTTTAAAGCGATTGATGTCGTAGAAATTTCTGGAAAAGGATTGAAAGGTAACGTTGATGGAAAGACTGTTTTAGCTGGAAACACAAAGTTATTGGATCATTTTTCTATTCAATATCCACAAGAAATCCGTGATATTGTAGAAAGTATTGTGGTAGTTTCTGTTGATAATAAATATGCTGGATACATTACAATTGCAGATAAAATAAAAGAAGATGCAAAAGTTGCCATACAAAATATGAAAGCTTTAGGTGTTACAAAAACGATAATGTTGAGTGGAGATAAAAATACAATCACTCAAAAAGTAGCAAAAGAAGTCAATGTTGATGAAGCTTTCGGAGAATTATTACCAGAAGGAAAAGTAGAAAAAGTAGAATTTCTGAAACAAAATACAAATCAAATTATTGCTTTCGTTGGAGATGGAATTAATGACGCACCTGTTTTAGCTCTTTCTGATGTCGGAATTGCAATGGGAGGTTTGGGAAGTGATGCTGCGATAGAAACTGCAGATGTTGTGATACAAACAGATCAACCGTCTAAAATTGCAACTGCGATAAAAATTGGTCGCGAAACAAAGAAAATTGTCATTCAGAACATTATTTTAGCAATGTCAGTCAAAGCAATTGTATTATTACTTGGTGCAGAAGGAATTGCAAATATGTGGGAAGCCGTTTTTGCAGATGTTGGTGTGGCAATGTTGGCGATACTTAATGCAATAAGAATTCAACGAATGAAATTCTAACCTTATTATAAAACAAAAGTGACCAATTGGTCACTTTTATTTTTCTAAATATAAATCCTCCATTAATTGGAGATCAACGCCTAATATATTTGATAAATAGTATTCTATTGTTCCGAAATTCTTTTCGATTGTATCAAAAGACTTTTCTAAATATTCTGGATAAACCTCGATTAAGTATTTATAATCAGGATTAATTTTCAGGATATGAGCATATTTTTGTTCCAAATAAATATTAGAAGCTAAATAATCTTCCAAAATTTGTTCAAAATCTACTTTCAATGCAGCTAAAATCATAGCTGTAGCAAAACCAGTTCTATCTTTTCCTGCTGTACAATGAAATAAAATTGGTGTTCTGTTTTTGTGTTGTATAATATCAAAAAATTTCTTGTATTGTGTTTGACACGTTTTATCTAAAACAAAATCCTCGTAAATATTGCACATAAACTCTCTCGGATTCGAGATTCCTTGTCTGAATTGTTTTACCAAATTCTCAAAATGTCCAGAAGAAATATCCAAATGAACCTCATGATTACAACTATTCGGAATATGATCTGGATTTTTAGAACGCTCGTAAGTTGTTCTCAAATCTATAATTGTTCGTATCGGATAATCATTCAAAAGTTCTAAATCATTATCAGTCAAATTTGCCAAATCATCTGATCTGATTAACAATCCTTTTCCTAAAACTTGTTCTTCTTTGTTAATTATTCCGCCTAAATCTCTAAAATTAAATCCGCCGTCGAGAGAAAGAGTTCTTTCATTTAGAGCGATTGCGTTTAAAGTATTTTCCATTTCTCGTCATTTTTAGGTTGATAATTTCAACACCTAAAAGTTACAAGTTATATTCGGTATTATGGTGTTAAAAAAAGTATAAGTTTTCACTTTAACATAACATTATTTTAATTCAATCTAAATTTAATTTATCTTCGCATAGAATTAGAATAAATCTAAATAAATCCGATGGGAGAAAAAGTTAAAATCGCGAAAGAAAAATTTATCTTGAGAAAGAAAGAATTTGTAACACCACATCTTATACGCGTTTATCTGGAAAATAATGATGTTTCTTTTTTTGAGGATACAACCTTAGGAGGAACATGTAAATTATTGTTTCCACCACTTGGAATTCGTGATATACACTATGCTGAATATGACGAGATGAATAAAAAATGGGTTTCACCATCAGATAAATTCAAGCCAGTTTCTCGTACTTATACGTTGCGAAATATTGATGTAGCAAACAATCAAGTTGTTATAGATATTGCAAATCATGGATTGAATGGTCCTGGTTCGCGTTGGGCAAATGAAGCTAAAATTGGCGATAGAATTGGCGTTTCGATGAAATCAAAAAAGAAAGATTTAGCACCCAAAACAGATTTTATTTTATTAGCAGCAGATTTGACAGGTTTACCTGCGATTTCTACAATTATTGAGTCTTTATCAGCCAATACAAAAGGAATTGTTTGTTTAGAAGTCCCAACAGAAAACGATATTCATACGATAGAAACCAAAGCAAATTTGGAATTTAAATGGATTATAAATCCTGAAGTTGGTAACGGAACAGCTTTGCATACATTAGTTAAAAAGCAAAATTTACCAAAACGAAAAGAAGGAAAACGCTTTGCATACATTGCGGGAGAATCTAAATCTGTAAAAGAAATAAAATCATTTTTTAAAGATGATTTAGAATGGAAAAAAGACGAATTTTATTGTACATCGCATTGGAAAGCTGGTAAAGCAGAGAAAAATGCATTAGAAAATTGTCACGATAAAATAGAACAAGAATTATTGGTTAGAGTTTTTTAATCAAATATTTATAGAATATATAGCAAAGGCTTCATCATTTTGGTGAAGCTTTTTTATTGTCTTTAATCCCTTGTGTATTTTGATAATTTTTATTTACTCTGTTTCTAAAAATTACTCGAATTGACGAGTTTTTAATTAAAATACACGTATATAATACAAAAAACCTGCTTTATAAAAGCAGGTTTTTTGTTAATTTGATTCGTTGTAAAGTGTGTTATGATCTTTGTCTAAGAAATTAAATTGTAAAAATTTATACGCATCTCTTGGTACAATTTTGATCCACTTTTTATGTTTAATAAACCATTTCATCTGAATGCTTGGCAATCCATACTTCAAATACGAAGCGATAAAAGGATGGACATGTAAAGACATTTTTTTCAAGTCTTTATCTTTTCTTTCAAGGATATTCAAGAGCACTTGTTCAATTTTATCAATTGTAACGATAGGTGCTTCAACTTCATTCGATTCTTGGTTCGGATTTTCTTCAGTCGTAATAAAATTCACCTCAGGGCGAACTCGTTGTCTTGTAATCTGAATTAATCCAAATTTACTTGGAGGCAAAATCTTGTGTTTTGCTTTGTCTTTCGCCATTTCAGCTCGCAGATGTTCAAACAATTCTTTCTTATGTTCTGCATCTGTCATGTCTATAAAATCGACCACAACAATTCCTCCCATATCACGTAAACGTAACTGACGTGCAATCTCAGAAGCAGCAATTTTGTTTACGGCAAAAGCTGAATCTTCTTGATTTTTAGAATTTCGAGAAATATTTCCCGAATTTACATCAATTACATGTAACGCTTCAGTATGTTCAATCACAAGGTAAGCACCTTTAGATTGTGGAATAGTCACCGTTTTACCAAAAGCCTGTTTTATCTGTCTCTCGACATTAAACTTCTCGAAAATAGGAACAAATGGATCGTCATATTCTTTTACCAAATTAATTTTATCTGGTGCAATAACTTCCAAATATTCGCGCATTTCGTCTGCTAATTCGTTATCATCAACAGATATTTTAACAAAATCGTCGTTAAAAGTATCTCTCAAAATAGAAGAAGCTCTGTCCATTTCGCTAAGAATTTTAGCTGGCGCTTTCTTTTTCTGAAGATTTTTGAAGATTTGTACCCATTTATTCAATAAATACGATAAATCTGCTTGTAATTCTTCAGCATTTTTGTCTTCTGCTACAGTTCTGATGATTACTCCAAAGCCTTCTGGCGTTAATCCATCTAAAATTTTAATTAGACGATCGCGTTCAGGTTTTTGTTTGATTTTTTGTGAAATCGAAACACGTTCCGAGAACGGAACTAAAACTAAATAACGACCAGCAATAGAAATTTCTGATGTAATTCTTGGTCCTTTCGTATGGATTGGTTCTTTTGTTATTTGAACTAATACAGAATCACCAGGCGCAAAGATTTCGTTAATTTGACCATCTTTATCAATTGGTGCTTCCATACGGAAGTTTTTCAATTTTTCGGTTTTATACGTTCCATTTCCTACAATTTTGTTGTAAGCATTAGAAGAACGTATTTGTGGACCTAAGTCATGATAATGTAAAAATGCATCTTTAGAATAACCAATGTCAACAAAGGTTGCATTCAAACTAGGAGCTAATTTTTTGATTTTTCCCAAGTAAATGTCACCAACTGCAAAGCCATCATTTGCAGTATCTTGATGAAATTCCATCAGGCGTCCTTCATCTAAAACTGCGATGCGTACTTGATCAGCTAAGGCTGAAATTACTAATTCTTTACTCATCAAAAAATTATGTTTTTAAAAATGATAAAAGCACTTTCCAAAAAAGTTTTGAAAAGTGCTATCTTGTAAAAAGATTAAACTATTAATAGCTGAGCTATTAATTATTTTTTCTTTTTGTGTCTGTTAAGACGACGACGTTTTTTACGTTTGTGCGTCGCTACCTTATGTCTTTTACGTTTTTTTCCGCTTGGCATGATACAATTATTTTATTGTTATTTGATTACGTTAGCTTCGCTAGTCTTTACATCTTCGATGAAAGTCTTAGCTGGTTTGAATGTTGGAACGTTATGAGCTGGAATGATGATAGAAGTTCCTTTTGTAATATTTCTACCAGTTTTCTCTGCTCTGGTTTTAATAGTAAAAGATCCAAATCCTCTTAAGTATACATTTTCTCCCTCTACTAATGATTTAATCACCTCCTCCATAAACGATTCTACCACTCTTTGAGTATCGCTCTTTTCAAGTCCTAATTTACTTGAAATGTTATTTACTATTTCTGCCTTTGTCATAATTCCTCTTATTATTCTTAAATTTGAAAGCGGGTGCAAATATACGATTGTATCTTAACAAAAAAAAGATTTTTTCAGTTTTTATGAACTTCAACTATCTGATTTTGTCATATTTTGACAAGAATAAAAGAGATTTACCTTGGCGTGATACAAATGACCCATTTCGAATTTGGTTGTCAGAAATAATACTCCAACAAACAAGGGTTGACCAAGGTATGAAATTTTACAATAATTTCATACAAGAATTTGATACTATTTTCGATTTAGCAAAAGCTAATGAACAAAAAGTGCTAAAACTCTGGCAAGGACTAGGATACTATTCTCGTGCTAGAAATTTACATTTCACTGCGCAATACATTGCTACAGAGTTAAATGGTGTTTTTCCATCTAATTTTATCGAGCTAAAAAAACTAAAAGGAGTTGGTGATTATACAGCAGCAGCAATTGCATCAATTGTATATAAAGAAGCTGTACCAGCAGTAGACGGAAATATGTTTCGTGTTTTTGCGCGTTATTTTAATATTGAAGATGATATAAGTTCGCCTAAAACAAAGAAGATTTTTTGGGATTTAGGATTAGAAATTATTGATCAGAAAAGACCTGGAGATTTTAATCAAGCAGTGATGGATTTGGGCGCAACAATTTGTACACCAAAGTTACCAAAGTGTGATATTTGTCCGTTAAATGAATCATGTGAAGCATTGAGATTGAATAAAGTACTTGAGCTGCCTGTTAAATTGAAAAAGACAAAAGTTTCAAATCGTTTTTTGCATTTTATTGTTATTGAAAATGATGATAAAATAGCTTTGTCTAAGCGAATAGGAAATGATGTTTGGAAAAATTTGTACACTTTTCCGAAAATAGAAACCGAAACAGATTTGTTAGATAAAGGTTGGGTTTTAGAAGAAGGTTTAGAAAATAAATTAAGTTTTATTTCTGAAGAAAAACACATTCTTTCACATCAAAATTTATTTATAAAATATTGGAAATTAAATGTATCTTTAAAAGATATAAACCATTTTATACAGGATGTAGATTTTGAAATGATTGCTTTAAATGATCTTGATCAATATCCACTTCCAAAACCAATAGAAAAATTTATAAATAAATATTATTTGGATTAACTTTGTATCTTACAAGCCACTAAACAACCTAAACTATGAATGGAACAACGAATAAAGTACTTTTAATTGGTAATTTGGGTGATGATGTGAAATTGCATCACTTTGACGAACAAAATAGTATTGGACGATTTCCTATCGCAACAACCGAATCGTATATTTCGAGGACAGGAGAACGAATTACAGAAACGGAATGGCATAACATTGTGACGCGAAATAAATTAGCGGAATTATGTGATCGTTATTTAAAAAAAGGAGATAAAGTTTTTATAGAAGGTCGTATCAAAACAAGAAAATGGGATGATAATGGACAAACGCGTTACACAACAGAAATTGTAGCTAATTCTATTGAATTTTTAACACCAAAAGTTGAGAATGAACATCGTCAAAACACGCAAAATGATCAGAATAAGACGAATCAATCTCAGAATACAGCAGTTGTTGAACCGCCATTTTTAGAAGATGGAGAAGACGATTTGCCTTTTTAGAAATAAAAAAATAAATGATTTTTACAAAACTTAACGTTTTACGTTATACAATTAATTTTAAAACTATAATAGCATTATGTAGTAGTGCTATTTTTTTTGTGTCTTGCAACAAGAATGAAGACGTTGCAAAGCCTTTGGGGGAAATTAGATTAGAATATCCAACACAAACCTACGTGCAGTTTACAGAAAATGCACCTTATACTTTTCAGTATTCTAATTTTGGGAAAATAGTAAAAGGTAAACAGCCAAATTGGTATGTTGTTTCTTATCCCAAGATGAAAGCTACAATTTATTTGACATATTTTCCTATTAATTCACCACAAGATTTGATTATCAAAATCAAAGAAAGTGAACGTTTTGTTCAGGACCAGACCGTTAAGGCAAGTTTTATTTCGCCTCAAGAATTTTCATTTCCGAAGAAACGTGTTTTTGGAACATTGTATGAATTAGGAGGAGAGTCTGCCATTAATATGCAGTTTCATGCGACAGATAGTAGCAAAAATTTTATTACAGGTTCAGTTTATTTTAAAACTCAACCAAAGCCAGATTCGCTTGCGCCAGCAGTAGATTATATCAAAAAGGATGTGAAAAAACTGCTTGAAACATTAGAATGGAAAAAATAAAAGTGGCTGATAAATAAAAACAATTAATTTTGTAATCGTTTAAAAAATAAAAACATCAATTAAATTTAAAATAATATGTTGATACAAATAGGTACATTAATGCTTAGTTTGATGCTATTAGTTATGTTGCACGAGCTTGGACATTATGTTACAGCAAGATGGTTTGGCGTTCGTGTAGAGCGTTTCTTTTGTTTCTTTGACGTGAAATTTGCGATTTGGAAAAAACAAATCGGAGATACTGTTTATGGAATAGGATGGTTGCCACTTGGTGGTTATGTGAAACTTTCGGGAATGATTGACGAAAGTATGGATCTTGATCAAATGAAACAAGAACCAAAACCATGGGAATTTAGAACTAAGCCAGCTTGGCAACGATTAATCATCATGTTAGGAGGTATTATTGTTAATATCGTTTTAGCAATGATTATTTATACGGCTATTTTTGCTTCACAAGGCGAAACTTATGTTAATGTTGATAAAATGCAATATGGTATCGAAGTTGATTCTACTCAAACTTCTTTGGGTTTAAAAAATGGAGATATTCCTGTTGGTGTTAACGGAATTAAATATAAATCGTTACAAGAAATTAATAAAGAAGCTTTGTTAGGAGGAAACTCTTTAGAAGTGAAACGTGATGGAAAAGAAGTTTCTTTACCAATTAACGAGAATTTCAGAACACAAATATTAGCTTATAAATCAGGTTTTTTCAAACCTCAAGCAACATTTGTAGTTGACTCTATTGTAGAAAATAGCCCAGCTCAAAAAGCTGGATTATTAAAAGGAGATAAAATAGTAGCTGTAGACGGTTTTACAACACCATTATTTTCAAATTATACAAATAAAATTAAAGAATATAAAGGTAAAAGCACATCATTAAGTGTTATCAGAAATGGAGAACCTGTAGAGTTAATGGCAACTGTAAGTAAAGACGGTACATTAGGTTTTATAAGTGATAGATCTGCTTATTTGAATACATTAGTTGAGCACAAAGATTATACAATAGGAGAAAGTGTTGCAATGGGAATCACAAAACCATTTGATGCAATTGTAACGCAAGTTCGTGGAATCGGAACATTATTCAAAGTAAAAGATGGACGTAAGCAAGTTGCTGGACCTATTGGTATGGTAAAACAAATGCCAACAGAATGGAACTGGTTGTTTTTCTGGTCATTTACAGCAATGATTTCTGCTTGGTTAGCATTTATTAACTTATTACCAATTCCAGGTTTAGATGGTGGACATGCTGTTTTTGCAATCTATGAAATGGTTACAGGTAAGAAACCAAGTGATAAAGTTTTAGAAAAAGCACAAATGGTAGGTATTGTGATAATACTTGGTTTGATGGTGTTTATCTTCGGAAATGATATCATTAATATGATTTTTGGATAAAAATTTTAAAATATTTTTTGTGGGTGTAAAAAATACTTTTATATTTGCACCCACAATTAAGCAACATTCCTCCTTAGCTCAGTTGGTTAGAGCATCTGACTGTTAATCAGAGGGTCCTTGG